>NZ_BAABHO010000014.1:0-126322 GCF_039542135.1 Actinomycetospora chlora | reverse complement strand
CGCGCGGCTGACCGTGCCGGCGTCGTAGACACATCGCCCGCGCCGCCGTGCCGCGGTCGCGCCGGCCGCCCGGGACGCCCGCGCCGCCGGCTGGGACGTGCGTCCCGACCCGGCACCCGCCCGCTACGCCGCGGCGGTGAACCGCGCGCTCGCGCTGATCGCCGACGGCGAGGTCGGCAGCGTCGTGCTCGCCCGCGCGCTCGACCTCGTCGCCCCCCACCCGGTCGACGCCACCGAGGTCCTGACCCAGCTCGTCCACCTCGCCGGCCCGGACGTCGCGGCCTTCCGCGCCGGCCCCCTCGTGGGGATCGCCGACGAGCTGCTCGTCTCCCGCCACGGCGACCGGGTCGTCAGCGCGCCCCTGGCGGGCACCGCCGAGCGCAGCCCGGACCCGGACGAGGACGTGCGGCGCGGCCGGGAGCTCGCCGCGTCCGCGGACCTCACGACCCACGCCGCGGCCGTCGCCCGCGTCGCCGAGGTGCTGGCGCCGTGGTGCGACGACCTCGCCGTGCCGGCGGCGCCCGGCCTCGTGGCCACCGACCGGCGCTGGCGGCTCGTGACCCGCGTCGAGGGCCGGCTGCGGGTGCCCCGGCCGACCGCCCTGGAGCTGGCCGAGGCCCTGCGCCCGGCGGCCGGGGCGTGGGGTGACCCGCCGGAGGTCGCGCGTGCCGTCGCCGGCGACCTCGGGCGCTCCGGCGGCACCGACCGCGGAGCGCTCGGCGACCTCGTCGGCTGGTGCGACGCCGACGGCGACGGCGAGTGGCGCGCGGTCGGGCCCTGCGCCGAGGTCGCGGGGCGACACGTGCGCCTGCTCGCCTCCTCACTCGTCGCGGCCGGGTGCCGGCCCGAGGCCGAGCTCGCCGGCACCGGCGCGACCTTCCGCACCCTCCTCGCGGCCGTGGGCATCGAGTCGATGCCGTGACCCCACCGAACGGGAGCCATCGTGACCAACCCCTTCGACGACGCCGAGGGCCGCTTCCTCGTGCTCGTCAACGACGAGGACCAGCACAGCCTCTGGCCCGTGTTCGCGGACGTGCCGGCGGGCTGGCGGGTGGTGTTCGGCGCGGCGCCCGGGGGCGAGACGCGCGAGGACTGCCTCGAGTACGTCGAGACCCACTGGACCGACCTGCGGCCCCGCAGCCTGCGCGAGCGCACGGCGGGCGCCGGCTGATGCGCGTCGTCCTGTTCGGCTACCAGAAGTGGGGGGCGCAGCTCCTGGCCGCGCTGCTCGACTCGCGCCACGAGGTGGTGCTGACGGTCAGTCACCCCGAGGAGGGGGAGTGGGCGCCCGAAATCTTCCAGGAGTCGATGGGGGACCTCGCCCGCTCCCGCGACATCCCCGTCGTCTACCGGGAGAAGGCCGTCGACGACGAGCTCGCGGGGCTGATCCGCGACGCCGGCGCGGAGATCGGACTGGCCTGCAACTGGCGGACGTGGATCAGCCCGGCGGTGTTCTCCGCGCCCGCCCGCGGCACGGTCAACACCCACGACTCGCTGCTGCCGCGCTACGCCGGCTTCTCCCCGCTGAACTGGGCGCTGATCAACGGTGAGAGCCAGGTCGGCATCACCGCGCACTGGATGGACGCCGACCTCGACCGCGGCGACATCATCACCCAGCGGACCGTGCCGGTGACGCCGACCGACACCACCGAGGACCTGTTCCACCGCACCGTCGGACTCTTCGGCGAGCTCTCGCTCGACGCGTTCGACCGCATCGAGTTCGGCCCGCACGACTGGCTGCGCCAGGACCCCGAGCACGCGTCGTTCTTCCACAAGCGCGCCGACCCGGACAACCGGATCCACTGGGAGCGCGAGGCCCGCGACCTCGTCAACCTCGTCCGCGCGCAGACCGGGCCGTACCCGAACGCGTGGTGCCTGCACGAGGGGCAGCGCCTGCGGGTGCTCGAGGCGTCGGTGTCGCGGGAGCGCTGCGGCGGCACCCACGGGCGGGTCTTCGCCCGCGAGGGCCGCGGGGTCATCGTCGTCGCCGGGCCGGAGGCCTGGCGCGGCCGGCAGCACGGCCTGGTGCTCCGGCGCGTGCTCGACGCCGACGGTGTCGAGCACGTCGCCGGCGACTACTTCCGGCGGATGGGCGACTACCTCACCTGATTTCGTGTCACCTCGATTGACACGAAATGTTGGGGGGTGTTCCCTGGTCCCCGCATGGAGGACAAGCGCGACTACGTGATGCGGGCCCGGGCCGCCGCGGTCGAGGAGACGCGGCGCCGGATCCTGCGCGCGGTGCGCGACCTGGGGCTGGAGACCGAGTCCATGGAGATCGTGCTGGCCGACGTGGCCGACCGCACGGGGGTCACCGTGCGTACGGTTCTGCGCCACTTCGGCAGCCGCGACGGTGTGTTCGCCGCGGCGCTGGACTTCGTCGTCGGCGAGGTCGAGCGTGAGCGCGGGACGCCCGGCGACGTCGCCGGCGCGGTCGCCGCGCTGGTCGAGGAGTACGAGGGCATCGGCGACTGGATGATCACGATGCTCGGCCGGGAGGGCGCCGACCCGAACGTCCGGCGGATGACCGACCGGGGCCGCGCGATGCACCGCGAGTGGGTGCGGGACGTGTTCGCCCCCGTGCTGCCCGCCGCTCGGCCGGCGGACGAGGCCGTCGACCTGCTCGTCGTCGCCACCGACCTCTACACGTGGAAGCTGCTGCGCCGCGATCGCGGGCTCGGACGGCCCGAGGTCGAGCAGCGGATGCGTGCGCTCGTCGACGCGGTACTGGGCAGGGCCTAGAGCGAGCTGGGGGGAACGAGATGGCCAGGATCCTGGCGGTCACCTGGGACGGGGGCGGCAACGTCCCGCCGATGCTGGGCATCGCGGCGGAGCTCCTGGGGCGCGGTCACGAGGTGCGGGTGCTCGGGCACGCGGCGCAGCGCGAGGCGGTCGAGCGGACCGGGGCGGAGTTCGTGCCCCACCGCCACGGGCGTGCCTGGGCGCCCGCCACGCCGGCGTCGGACGCCCGGCGCGCGCGGGACCTGATCTCGCTGTTCACCGAGCGCGGTCCCGGCCGCGACGTCGCCGCCGAGATCGAGGGCGCAGGGCCCGACGCCGTCCTCGTGGACGCGCTGCGGCTGGGCGCGCTGCGCGCCGCCGTCCGCTCGCCGGTGCCGACCGTCGCTCTCGTGCACACCTTCCGCGGCTACGTCGCCCACGACTGGGCGCGCGGCCCGGTCGGGCTGGTGGCCACGCTGCGCGGGCTGCGGCCAGGACCGCTGTGGAACGCCTGCGACCGCCTGCTCGTCGCGACCGACCCGGTGCTCGACCCGGGCGCCGCGGACGCCCCGGCGAACGCCCGCTACACCGGCGCGGTGCTGGCCGCGCCGCGATCCGCGGCCCGCACCGACCCGCCGACGGTGCTGGTCAGCCTGAGCACGATCTTCTACCCGACCCAGGCGGCCGTGCTCCAGCGCGTCCTCGACGCGGTCGCCGACCTCGACGTGCGCGTCGTCGCCGCCACCGGGTTCGTCGACCCCGCCGACCTGCGGGCCGGGGCGAACACGACCCTGCAGCGGCACCTGCCGCACGACGAGGTCATGCCGACCGCGTCGCTGCTCGTCGGGCACGGCGGGCACGCGACCACCCTGCGCGCGCTCGCCCACGGCCTGCCGGTGCTGACGATCCCGCTCGACGCCCACCTCGACCACCGCCTGATCGGCGAGGCCGTGCGCGCGGCGGGCGCCGGCGACGTCCTCGACACGGCGGCGACGCCGTCGGCGATCCGCGACGCGGTGCGGACGCTGCTCGCCGACGCGGGGACCGCGGCCGACGCCGAGGCCGTCGCCGCCCGCCTTCGCGGCGTCGACGGGGCCGCCCGCGCGGCCGACGAGATCGAGGCCGTGGCCGGCCGCCGCGCGGCGGACCGGACCCGGTCGTGACGGCCCGGGCCGAGCCCCGGGACGTGGGGACACTGCTCGGGATCGCGACGCGCGACGACCGGGGGCCGGGAACGCACCGTGCCCGGATACCGCGACCTGCTCGACGCGGCCGGCGTCGAGCTGGTCGCCGTCCACCCGACGGCCGGCCCCGCCTCCGTGCTCGAGGGGCGCGTCCGCGGGTGACCGGGAGTCCTAGTGGGCGCCGCCCTGGCCGCCCTTCCCGCGGAACTTGTTGATCATGTCCTGCGCCTTGGCGCGGTTCTTCGGGTCCGACGCGTAGCGCTTGGCCTGGTCGGCGTACTTGCGGCCCTGCGGGCTGCGCAGGAACTCCGAGACCTTGGAGAACAGACCGGGCATGACCACTCCTGGGTGCGCTGGGGAACGGGCTTCCCCTCCAGGATATGGCCCGATTCGGGCAACCCGGAGTTACTCGTCGGTAAGGGCCTACACCCTACCGACGAGTAACAAGAGAGGGCTTCGCCACCGTGCCTTTCGCGATCAGGCGTGGGAGAGTCGGGGCAGTAGGCAGGTTACCGACGAGTAATCTACCGGTCGGTAGCCTCGGCGTCCTGCCGGACGATGCGAGCACAGGAGGTCGCAGAACGCCCATGAACATCGTCGTGCTGATCAAGCAGGTACCCGACACCTGGTCCGAGCGCACGCTCTCCGACGCCGACCGGACCCTCGACCGGGCGTCCACCGACGCGGTGCTCGACGAGATCAACGAGCGCGCCGTCGAGGAGGCGCTCAAGATCAAGGAGTCCGGCGACGCGGAGATCACGGTCCTCACCGTCGGGCCCGACCGCGCCACCGACGCCATCCGCAAGGCGCTCTCGATGGGCGCCGACAAGGCCGTCCACGTCAACGACGACGCCATCCACGGCTCGGACGCGGTGACCACCGCGAAGATCCTGGCCAAGGCCATCGGCACCGTCGACGACGTGCAGCTCGTGCTCGCCGGCAACGAGGCCACCGACGGCCGCAGCGGCGCCGTGCCGGCCATGCTCGGCGAGGTGCTGGGCTGGCCCTCGCTGACCCACGCCAACGAGCTGACCGTCTCCGGTGGCACCGCCACCATCAAGCGCGAGACCGACGAGGGCACCTGCGACGTGACCTCCGGGCTCCCGGCCGTCGTGAGCGTCGGCGAGAAGATCAACGAGCCGCGCTACCCCTCGTTCAAGGGGATCATGGCCGCGAAGAAGAAGCCGGTGAGCACCATCGGCATCGCCGACCTCGGCCTCGACGCGGGCGAGGTCGGTCTCGCGGGCTCGCTGAGCCAGGTCGACTCCTTCGCCCCGCGCCCGCCGAAGTCCGGCGGTCAGAAGGTCGAGGACGAGGGCGACGGCGGCGCGAAGATCGCCGAGTTCCTCGTCGGCCAGAAGCTCATCTGATCACCCCCGACAGCGAAGAGGAGAACCCATGGCCGAGGTCCTGGTCCTCGTCGACCACGTCGACGGGGAGATCAAGAAGAACACGTACGAGATGCTCACCGCCGCGCGCCGGCTGGGCGAGCCGTCCGCGGTCGTCGTCGGCACCCCCGGCACGGCCACCAAGCTGGCCGAGGGCCTCGCCGCGCACGGCGCGGAGAAGGTCTACGTCGCCGAGTCCGACGACGCGGTGAACTACCTGTCGACCCCGCAGGTCGACGTGCTGGCCGCCCTGGTCGAGCGGGTCTCTCCGCCGGCCGTGCTGATCCCGGCGGGCGCCGACGGGCGTGAGGTCGCCGGCCGCCTGGCCGTGCGCACCAACTCCGGCTGGCTCAACGACGTCGTCGACCTCGACGGCGAGCGCGAGGGCACCCACTCGATCTTCGGTGGCGCCTTCACCGTCTCGGCCCGCGCGACCACCGACACCGCGGTGATCTCGTGGCGCTCGGGCTCGCTCGAGGTCGAGGAGCACGCCGCGGCGGGCACCCAGGAGACCGTCGAGGTCCCGGCGGTCGACGAGGCGAGGTCGGGCAAGGTCTCCAACCGCGCCCCGATCGTCGGCGGCGACCGCCCGGAGCTCACCGAGGCGAACGTCGTCGTCGCCGGTGGCCGCGGCGTCGGCTCGGCGGAGAACTTCAACGTCGTCGAGACCCTCGCGGACTCGCTGCACGCCGCCGTCGGCGCCTCGCGTGCCGCCGTCGACTCCGGCTACTACCCCAACCAGTTCCAGGTGGGGCAGACCGGCAAGACGGTCTCGCCGCAGCTCTACATCGCCCTCGGCATCTCCGGCGCGATCCAGCACCGCGCCGGCATGCAGACGTCGAAGACGATCGTCGCGGTGAACAAGGACCCGGAGGCCCCGATCTTCGAGATCGCCGACTTCGGGGTCGTGGGCGACCTGTTCTCGATCAGCCCGCAGCTGACCGAGGAGGTCACCAAGCGCGGCTCGTAGTCGCGTCCGTCCTGACCGAGGGGCACCCTCGCTCGAGTAGATCGAGCGAGGGTGCCCCTCGCTCGTTCAGGGACGGCGCGGGGTGAACGTCACCGGGAGGTGCGAGATCGCCCAGGTGGTCCCGATCGTCTCGACGACGTCGGCGGGGTCGGTGAGGCGGAGGTCGTCCATCGCGGCCAGCGCCTCCTCGACGGCGACCTTCATCTCGGCCCGGGCCATGTGCATCCCGACGCAGACGTGCGAGCCGAACCCGAAGGCCATGTGCCGGTTCGGGCGGCGGTCCAGGTCGATCTCCTCGGGCCGCCGGAACGTCCGCGGGTCGTGGTTGGCGCCCGCCCAGTTCAGGTAGACGCGCTCGCCGGCCCGCAGCTCGCGGCCCCCGACGACGCAGTCGCGGGTCACGGTGCGCGTGTGGGAGCGGGTCGGCGTCGCGTAGCGCATCAGCTCCTCGATCGCGTCGGGGATCCCCGCGGGCTCCGCCCGCAGCCGCGCGGCCACGTCGGGGCGCTCGGCGAGCAGCAGGAACACGAAGCTCATCGTCGAGGCCGTCGTCTCGAAGCCCGCCGGCAGCAGGATCATGCAGTAGTCGAGGATCTCGGTCTCGTGCAGCGGCCGGTCGTCGACCGTCGCCGCGCACAGCAGCGACACGATGTCCTCGCCGGGCGCCCGCCGGCGCTCGGCCGCGAGCGCCCCGAAGTACTCGTAGACCTCGGCGGCCGGCCCGCCGTCGGCGCCCTCGCCGCGCACCAGGGAGACGGCGAGCTCGGCCAGGCGGTCACGGTCGGGCTCCGGGACCCCCATCGCCTCCATCAGCGAGTGGGCCGCCAGCGGCGTGCAGAACTGCGCGAACAGCTCGGCGCGGCCGTCGGGGAGGAGACCGGCCAGCAGCGTGCGCGTCACCTCGCGGTAGGCGGGCTCCCGCGCCGCCTGGGCCGACCGCGACAGCGGTGGCGCGATGATCTGCTTGTACTGGCGGTGCAGCGGCGGGTCGGACTCCATCGGGATGACGGGCCGGGTGTTGCCGAGGTCCTGGAGCAGCACCGGGAACGCGGAGAACGTGGTCCCCTCGGCCCGGTGCACCTCCTGGATCTCGTCGTACCCCGAGACCGTCCAGATCCCCGATCCGTAGCCGTCGGTGCGGGTCACGGGGCACGTCCGCGCCATCTCGCCGGCCACCCGGACGTACCGGCCGCGGGTGAGGGTCTCCGAGAGCGGGTCGAAGTGGTCGCGCAGGTACCCGGGGTCGTCGTGGGCGCCGGCCGGGCAGCCCGGCGCCCAGTAGCCGGTGTCGGGTGTCGTGTCCGTCATGGCGCCTCCCGCCCGCCGACGGTAGTGCCCGGTGCCGGCCCGCGACCACGTCGTCACCCTCGGTGCTCCACCGCGGGGGAGACCGGGCGTGCACGAGGGGATTACGCTCGCGGGTCGATGACGTACCTCGACCACGCGGCGACCACGCCGATGCTGCCGGAGGCGGCGGCCACCCTGACCGAGGCGCTCGGGCGCGTCGGCAATGCGTCGTCGCTGCACTCGGCCGGACGGCGGGCGCGGCGGGCGGTCGAGGAGTCCCGCGAGACGATCGCCGAGGCCGTCGGGGCCCTGCCCTCGGAGGTCGTGCTGGCCACCGGGGGCACCGAGGCCGACAACCTCGCCCTCAAGGGCCTGTACTGGGCCCGCCGCGCCGCCGACCCGCGCCGCACCCGCGTGGTCGTCTCCGCCGCCGAGCACCACGCCGTGCTCGACGCCGGCGAGTGGCTCGCCGAGCACGAGGGCGCGGTGCTCGACGTGCTCGACGTCGACGCGCAGGGCCGCGTCGACCCGATGACCCTGCGCGCGCTGCTCGCCGGCCACGGCGACGAGGTCGCCGTCGTCAGCGTCATGTGGGCCAACAACGAGGTCGGCACCGTCAACGACGTCGCCGCGCTCGCCGAGGTCGCGCACGAGTTCGGCGTGCCGATCCACACCGACGCCGTGCAGGCCGTCGGCGCCGTGCCCGTCGACTTCGCCGCGAGCGGGGTCGACGCCCTGTCGCTGACCGGGCACAAGCTCGGCGGCCCCGTGGGCGTCGGCGCCCTGCTGCTGCGCCGCGACGCGGCCTGCACGCCCCTGCTGCACGGCGGCGGGCAGGAGCGCGACGTGCGCTCGGGCACCCTCGACGTGCCCGGGACGATGAGCCTGGCGACGGCCGTGCGGGCCGCCGTCGCCGACGTCCCGCGGCGGACCGCGCTGCTCACCGCCCTACGGGACGACCTCGTCGCGCGGGTCGTGGCCGAGATCCCCGACGCCCGGCTCAACGGCGTGCCCCTCGACCGCCCCGGCGAGCGCCTGCCCGGCAACGCGCACCTGTCGTTCCCCGGCTGCGAGGGCGACAGCCTGCTCATGCTGCTCGACGCCCGCGGCATCGAGTGCTCCACCGGCTCGGCCTGCACCGCCGGCGTCGCCCGCCCGTCGCACGTCCTGCTGGCCATGGGCCTCGACGAGGACCTCGCCCGCGGCTCCCTGCGCTTCTCGCTGGGCCACAACTCCACGTCCGCGGACGTCGACGCGGTGGTGGAGGCGATCGGCCCCGTCGTCGAGCGCGCCCGCCGCGCCGGGGACGCGCTGGCGCGGTCGTGATGGCCTCCGGCCTCGTGAGTGTTCTGGGTCGCCATCACGACCCGGATCACGCACCTGGGCAGCGCCCATGAGGGTCCTGGCCGCGATGAGCGGCGGGGTCGACTCGGCGGTGGCGGCGGCCCGGCTGCGCGACGCCGGGCACGACGTCACCGGCGTGCACCTGGCGCTGTCCGCGAAGCCGGCGACGATGCGCGAGGGGGCGCGGGGCTGCTGCTCGGTGGAGGACTCCCGCGACGCCCGCCGCTGCGCCGACGTGCTCGACATCCCGTTCTACGTGTGGGACATGGCCGCCCGGTTCCGCGACGACGTCGTCGAGCCCTTCGTCGCCGAGTACGCCGCGGGCCGCACGCCGAACCCGTGCCTGCGGTGCAACGAGAAGATCAAGTTCACGGCGGTGCTGGAGCGGGCGCGGGCGCTGGGCTTCGACGCCGTCGGGACGGGGCACTACGCGCGCCTGGACGGGGACGGCGTCCTGCGCCGCGCTGCCGACCCGGACAAGGACCAGTCCTACGTCCTCGGCGTGCTGCGGCCCGACCAGCTCGCCGGCGCGCTCTTCCCCCTCGGCGACAGCCCCAAGACGGCCGTGCGGGCCGAGGCGGCCGAGCGCGGGCTCGTCGTGGCCGAGAAGCCCGACAGCCACGACATCTGCTTCATCCCCTCCGGGGACACCCGCGGGTTCCTCGCGGCGCGGATCGACGAGGCGCCGGGGGAGATGGTCGACACCGCGGGCGAGGTCGTCGGTCACCACCGCGGGGTCCAGGACTTCACCGTCGGCCAGCGGCACGGCCTGGGCATCCGCCGCCCGGCCCCTGACGGCCGCCCCCGCTACGTCCTGGGGCTCGAGCCGGTGAGCCGCACGGTGCGCGTCGGGCCCGCCGAGGAGCTCGACGTCACCGCCCTCCACGCCACGAACCCGGTCTGGCTCGGCGCGGAGCCGGGAGGCCCGGCGGACTGCGTCGTGCAGGTCCGCGCCCACGGCGGTCTCGCGGCCGCGACGGTGACGGTCGTCGACGGCGGGGTCGACGTCCTGCTCGCCGAGCCCCTGCGCGGCGTCGCACCGGGCCAGGCGGCGGTGTTCTACCGACCGGACCCGGCCGGCGACGTGGTGCTCGGCAGCGCCACGATCGCCTCCACCACGCGCTGAGGACCGTCTAGCGTCAGGAGTAGAATCGGTCACAGCATGACGAGCAACTGCATCGGGTGCGGCCGCGAGCTGTCCGCGGAGCGCGCCGAGCTGGGGTACACCTACTGCACCGCGCCGGCCTGCCAGGCGGAGTACCGCCGGGGCCCGACGGTCACCGCCGTGGCCGTCAACAAGAGCGGCGACGCCTTCCGCGTCGTCGAGCCGGACGAGATCGCCGCCCGGGCGGCGGCGGGCGAGCTCGCCACGAAGAACACCGGGCTGGGCACCGAGCACGTGTCCGCCCCGGCCGCCCCGGCCGCCCCGCGGGTGCCGGCACCGCGGCGGTCGACCGAGCGCCGCCGCCCCGCACGGACCGCCGCGCCGTCCTGGACCCCGGCCCAGGAGAAGATCATCCGGCTGTACGCCGACATGGGCCTCTCGCCGCGGCGGATCGCCGAGCGGGCGCGGGAGAACACGCCCCGGTTGGGCGTCACCGAGGCGCTCGCCGTGCGCGTCCTGTCGGCGCCGCGCCGCTAGGCTCCCGCGCCGTGGGCTTCGAGGCGGAGAACATCCGCGACTGGCAGGGCAAGAACGTCGTCGACCCGGCCGGCGGCAAGATCGGCGAGCTCGAGGCGGTCTACGTCGACACCGTGTCCGACGAGCCCGCCTTCGCGACGGTCGTCGTCGGCATGATCGGGCGTCGTCGGCTCGCGTTCGTGCCGCTCGCCGGGGCGACGGTCGCGCCGGACCACGTGCGCGTGACGGTGGCCAAGGACCTCGCCAAGCACGCTCCGACGATCGACACCGACGGCGAGCTCGCCGCCGAGGACGAGCCCGCCATCTTCGAGCACTACGGCCTCGCGCCGCACTCTCCGGGCGCGGCCCGGCGCCTCGCCCGGCGCTGAGCGACCCGTCAGACGATCGCGACCGGGTCCAGCATCGACCCCGTCGCGCCCTGGATCTTGAGCGGGAGCGCCACGAAGAGGAACTCGTACACCCTCGCCCGCGCGAGCTCCTCGAGGTAGATGGACTCGAAGAGGTAGATGGCGTGCTCGATGAGCAGCAGGCTGTGCACCGGCTGGGGGTTCTCGGGGTCGCCGTAGTCGGGCGGCGGCTGGACCTCGAAGGTCTCGGTGTCGCTGCCCGCGGCCACCACCCCGCGATCGAGCATCCAGCGGGCGGCGGACAGGTCCGGGCCGGCCGTGGCGTGGCGGGTCATCGCCTCGGTGTCCGGCCAGTGCCCGAGGTACCCGGTGCGGAAGAGCACCACGTCCCCGGCCCGCACCTCGACGCCCTGGTGCGCCGCGACGGCCGCCAGCTCGTCGGCGTCCACCACCGACGACCGCGGCAGCGCGTCCACACCCCGGTAGCCCGGGACGTCGATGAGCACGCCGCGCGAGATGAACGGCGGCAGCTTCGAGGCGTCGCCCCGTCGCGGGCCGCTGTCGCCGAGGTGCTCGCGCGGGTTGCCGCCGCCGTACCAGTGGTCGTCGTCGCCGATGGTGACGTGGGCCAGCGCGTCGACGTGGGCGCCGCTGTGCGACGTCGCGCTCAGCAGCTCGGCCATGTACCCGTAGCCGACGCCGTTGCGCGGGCCCCACGGCTGGGCGCCCTCGGCGCGCAGCCCGCCGGGGGTGCGCGCCATGCTCACCCGGAACGGCGGGTGTGCGCCGAACAGCGGCATGTCGGTGAACCGCGGCACCGCCAGCGAGAAGACCTCGCCGCGCGTGGGCAGCGCCAGCGCGGCGAGGATCTCCTCCGGGCCGCGGAAGGCCGCCGGCCCGCGTTCCGGGTCGACCGCCGTCACCGGCGCTCCTGCGCGTCGGCGACCATCCCGACCACGCGCTCGGGCGTCATGGGCAGCTCGTCCACCCACACCCCGAGGGGACGCAGCGCGTCGTCGACGGCGCTCGCGATCGCCGTCGGCGCGACCAGCCGGCCGCCCTCCCCGGCGCCCTTCACGCCGTACTCGGTGAACGGCGAGGGCGTCTCGAGGTGCTCGAGCACGATCTCGGGGACCTCGTGCATGCTCGGCAGCAGGTACTCCCGCAACGTCGGCGTCTCGAGCTTCCCGTCGGCGTCGCCGTAGCGGTACTCCTCCATCAGCGCCGCGCCGATGCCCTGCACGATGCCGCCGATGACCTGCCCCTCGACCAGGGCCGGGTTCATCACCGTGCCGCAGTCGTTGACCACGTAGTAGGCGCGCAGCTCCACGTGCCCGGTCTCGGGGTCGACCTCGACGATCGGGATGTGGCAGGCGTGGGAGACCATCGGGTAGAAGGCCCCCAGGTCGCTGCGGTCGGCCGTGGGCGGCGTGAAGTACGGGTGGTCGTAGGTGTGCACCGCGACCAGGCCGCTGCTCTCGGCGCCCTCGGTGCCGTCGTTGAAGAGGTGGGCCCGCATCCCGACCTCGGCCATGGTCATCGAGGTCCCCGGCGCCCCCTTGGCGCGGAAGACGCCGTCGACGCACTCGACGTCCTCGGGGTCCATCTCCATGGCGTGCGCCGCCACCCGGATCATCTTGTCCTTGACCGTCCGCGCGGCGCCGCGGGTGGCGCCCGAGAGCATGATCGTGACGCGGCTGCCGCCGGGACCGGCCGAGATCGCGCCGCTCGTGGAGTCGGCGTAGGCGACCGACACCGACGACGGGTCGATGCCGAACTCCTCGGCGACGACCTGCCCGACCACGGTCTCGGGGCTGTTGCCCCACAGCGGGCAGCCGATCGTGGCGCGGACGCCGCCCATCGCGTCGACGTCGATCTTGCAGCTCTCCGGGGTGCTGGTCGCCGGCAGCGGTGCCTCGTCGCCGTAGAGGAACCACCACTCCGAGGCGTTGTAGCCCGAGCGCTCCTGGCAGCTCGCCAGGCCGATGCCGAGGTAGCGGCCCTCGGCGCGCAGCCGCTCCTGCTCCTCGCGCCACCGGTCGAGCCCGGCGATCTCGAGCGCGCGGTCGAGGACCGCCTCGTAGTCGCCGCTGTCGTAGATGTTGCCCGTCGGGATCTTGTACGGGAACTGGTCGGGCTGGATGAAGTTGCGCCGCCGCAGCTCGACGCGGTCGATGCCCATCTCCAGGGCGGCCTTGTCGACCAGGCGCTCGAGGATGAAGTTGCCCGGGTCCGCGCCCGCGCCGCGGAAGAAGCCCTGCTGGACCTTGTTGGTCAGCACGCACGAGACGTCGTAGCGCAGGCTGCCGATGCGGTAGGGCCCGACGGGCTGGGCCACCGCGTTGCCGTGCTGGCCGTGGGCGAACTGGAAGTAGGCGCCGTAGTCGTCGATGATCCGCAGGACGAGGCCGAGCATCTCGCCGTCCTCGGCCAGCGCGAGCTCGGCGTCGTAGATCCGGTCGCAGCCGACGTTGTCGTTGGCGGCGACGTTGTCGGTGCGGTCCTCGAGGTACTGCACGGGCCGGCCGCACGCCTTGCTGAGCGCCCCGGTGATCGAGACGACCTTGGTGATCAGGTGCTTGCTGCCGAAGCTGCCGCCGACCGTGCACGGGATCATCCGCAGCCGGTTGGTCGAGACCCGCAGGATCCCGGCGAACGCCCACGGCAGGAAGTTGATGAAGTTGCTGTTGGAGTACATCGTCATCGACTGGCCGTAGGGGTCCCAGGACGCCACCGCGCCGGCCGTCTCGATGGGGTGGGCACCCATCCGGTGCCACCGGGCCTTCGCCCGCACGACCGTGTGCGCGCGGGCGAGGTCGCCGTCGACGTCGCCCCAGTCCAGGCTGCGGTGGAAGACGACGTTGGAGTCCAGCGTCTCGTGGACGCGCGTCGCCGACGGCTCCATCGCCGCCACCGGGTCGACCAGCGCGGGCAGCAGCTCGTACTCGACGCGGATCTTCGCGCACGCGTCCTCGGCGGTGTAGCGGTCGGTCGCCGCGACGGCGGCGACGGCCTCGCCGGGGTACCGCACGCGGTCGACGGCGATGGCGCGCTGCTCGACGGGCTCGGCGCAGAAGGCCGGCATCGGGTCGACGAGCTCGGCGGCCGCCGCGCCCGTGAGGACCACCACCACGCCGGGCAGCGCCTCGGCCTCCGAGGTGTCGATCGAGACGATCTTCGCGTGGGCGTGCGGGCTCTTCAGCACCGCGCCGTACAGCATCCCCGGCAAGACGACGTCGCCGATGTAGCCGGCCCGCCCGGTCAGGAGCTTCGGGTCCTCCTTGCGCGCGACGCTCTGCCCCACCCAGCGACGGGTCCCGGTGACGGGCTCCTCGACGATGCTCATGCCCGCACCCCGCTCTGCTCGCTCTGCTGCTGCTCGGACATCAGCCGGCCGGCCGTGCACACCGACCGCACGATGTTCTGGTAGCCGGTGCAGCGGCACAGGTTGCCGCCGAGTGCCTCCTCGACGTCCTCGCGGTCGGGCTCGGGGACGCGTTCGAGCAGCTCGCAGGCGCCCATGAGCATCCCCGGCGTGCAGAAGCCGCACTGGAGGCCGTGCTCCTGGGTGAACGCCTGCTGGATCGGGTGCAGCGTGCCGTCGGCCCCAGCCAGCGACTCCACGGTGCGCACCGACGCGCCGTCGAGCTGGGCGGCGAAGACCAGGCAGGACCGGGTCGCGACGTCGTCGACGAGCACCGTGCACGCCCCGCACACGCCCTGCTCGCACCCCAGGTGCGTGCCCGCGAGGGCCAGGTCGTTGCGCAGCAGGTCGGCCAGCAGGGTGCGGGGCTCGGTGAGGAGGTCGTGGCGGGTGCCGTTGACGGTGATCCGGATGCGGACCTTGTCAGGCATGGGTGGTCTCCTTCGGCGAGGTCGCCCGCGCGACGGCGGTGCGCAGGGCCCGGGCGGTGAGCACGCGGGCGAGGTGACGACGGAAGTCGGCCGAGCCGTGGCAGCTCGGGATGGGGTCCAGGCCGTCCGCGGCCCGGGCCGCGGCCTCGGTGAACGCGGACGGGTCGTCGGCACCGACGACCGCGGACTCGACGGCCGGGAGGCGCACGGGCCGCTGGTGGGCGCCGCACAGTGCGACCCGGGCCTGCGCGACACGGCCGTCGTCGCCCAGCCCGACGACCGCCGCGGCGCCGCAGACCGGCAGGTCGCCCTGGCGGCGGGTGAGCTCGACGAAGGCGCTGCCGGAGCGGCCGGCGGTGACCGGCACCTCCACCCCCACCACCATCTCGTCGGGGGCCAGCGACGTGCGGAACGGGCCGGTGAAGAAGTCGTCCGCGGCGACGGTGCGCTCGGCGGCGCGGCTGCGGACCTTGACGAGGCCGTCGAGCGCGAGCAGCGCGGCCGGGAGCTCGGCGGAGGGGTCGGCGAACGCGACGCTGCCGACCACCGTGCCGCGGGCACGCACCGGCGCGTGGGCCACCTGCGCGCCGGCCTCGGCCAGCAGCGGGGCGTGGGCGGCGACGTCCCCGGAGAGCTCGCTGGTGCGCTGGCGGACCAGGGCGCCGAGGCTCAGGGTGGACGAGCCGTTGTCGTTGGTCACGCCCAGCGCATCGAGCCCCCGCACGCGGTTGATGTCGACCACGACGGCCGGGCTGACCTGGCGGGCGTTCATCATGCGGACGAGGCTCTGTCCGCCCGCCAGGACCCGGGCGTCGTCGCCGTGCTCGGCGAGGACGTCGAGGGCCTCGTCGAGATCCCGTGGTGCCGCGTACTCGAACGGCGCAGGCTTCATGGGCACCTCCGGGTGCTGGTGTGCTCGACCGGCGCCCCGGCGGGCGGGTCGGGAGGGCGGCCGGCGAGGTGGTGTCGGGGTGCCGGCAGCGCGGACCGCGAGGGTGTGCCCCAGGTCACACCGCCGACGATGCTGGCGGGTGGCTCCGGTCTTAAGCAACGTTAAGTTGGCAGCAGTTCGGCCCCTGGCGTCCGAATGGCCCCGGCCGCTGCGACGCCCGGACTTAACGTTGCTTAACGCTCCGTGGCGGCCCGACGCTCACGCGGTGTCCGAGACGCGCAAAGTGATCATCACCTGTGCCGTGACCGGCGCCATCCACACGCCGTCGATGTCGAAGTACCTCCCGGTCTCGCCGGGCGAGATCGCCGAGGCCGGGCTGGGTGCCGCGGAGGCCGGGGCCGCGATCATCCACCTGCACGCCCGCGACCCCGGGGACGGCCGCCCGTCGCAGGACCCGGCGCACTTCGTGCCGATCCTCGACGAGTTCAAGCGGCACACCGACGCCGTCGTCAACCTCACCACCGGCGGCTCGCCGCACATGACGGTGGAGGAGCGGATGCGCCCGGCCCGGGAGTTCGCGCCCGAGCTCGCCTCGCTGAACATGGGGTCGATGAACCTCGGCCTCTACCCGATGCTCGGCCGGTTCAGCGAGTTCGAGCACCCGTGGGAGCGCGAGCACCTGGAGAAGAGCCGGGACCTGGTCTTCAAGAACACCTTCGCCGACATCGAGACCGTCCTCGAGATCGGCCGCGCGGGCGGCACCCGGTTCGAGTTCGAGTGCTACGACACCTCGCACCTCTACAACCTCGCCCACTTCCGGGACCGCGGCCTGACGCAGGGCCCGCTGTTCGTCCAGACCGTGATGGGGCTGCTCGGCGGGATCGGGCCGCACCCCGAGGACCTCATGCACCTGCGCCGGACCGCGAACCGGCTGTTCTCCGACGGCCACGAGTGGTCGGTGCTGGGCGCCGGCCGCCACCAGATGCCGCTGGCGGCCATCGGCGCCGCGGCGGGCTCGCACGTCCGCGTCGGGCTCGAGGACTCGCTGTGGATCGGCCCGGGGCGGCTCGCCGAGGGCAACGCCGAGCAGGTCACCCGGGTCCGCGACATCGTCGAGGGCCTCGGTCTCGAGATCGCCACGCCCGACGAGGCCCGGGCCGTCCTGGGGCTGAAGGGTCGTGACGCGGTCGGCTTCTGACGGCAGGCTGTCCCCGTGACCGGGGACACACGACCGCGCCCGGGCGTCGGCGCGCGGCGCGTGTCGGCGGCCGAGGTCGCCCGCCGGACCGGGGTGTCGGCGGCGACCGTCTCCTACGCGCTCAACGGGAAGCCGGGCGTCTCGGCGGAGGTGCGGGCCCGCGTGCTCGCGACCGCCGCCGAGCTCGGGCACCCGCTCGACCGCTACGCGCGGGCGCTCGAGCCCGAGCCGTCCCGGGTCCTCGGGCTGGTGCTCACCGACATCAGCAACCCGTTCTACTCCGAGTTCTCCGCCGGGACGATCGACATCGCCCGGGCCCAGGGCTACGAGGTCTTCGTCGCCCACACCCAGGAGAGCTCGCCGACGCTCGACACGGTCGTCCGCACGATGATCGCCCGGCGGGTGGACGGGATGGTCCTGACCTCGCTGCACACCGACGACGGCGACGCCATCCGCCTGCTGCGCCGCGCGGAGATGCCGTTCGTGCAGGTGAGCCGGCGGATCCCGGGGCTGCGGGCCGACTTCATCGGCGTGGACGAGGCGGCGCTCTCGGCGGACGTCCTGCGCCACCTCCTGGGCCACGGGTACACCGATCTCGCGATCGTCACCGGCACCCGGAGCTCGTCGTCGTCGGCGGAGCGGGCCCGGACGTTCGTCGCCACCGCCGCCGAGCTCGGGGTCCCGCTGCCTCCCCACCGGCGGTTCATCGCCTTCCTCAACGCCGAGGGCGGGCGCCGGGTCGCGCAGCACCTCATCGACGCGGACGACGTCCCGCGCGCCATCGCGTGCGGGTCCGACGCCATCGCCTCCGGGGTCATCGGGACGCTGCGCGAGCACGACCTGCGGGTGCCCGAGGACGTCGCCGTCACCGGCATCGACGGGGTCTTCCCCGGCGCCTCGATGCTGACCGAGCTCACCACCGTCACGCTCTCCCGGCGCCTCATGGCGCAGGCCGCCGTGGAGCAGCTCATCCGGCGCATCGACGGGCGCGGCGGCGGCGCGCTGGACGAGACCGTGCCGCACACCCTGCGCATCGGCACCAGCTGCGGCTGTCCCCGCCCGGTCACGGCCGGGCCGCGCCGGCCTGCACCGCCCGCACCATGAGCGCGACCTGCAGCTCGAACAGCCCGTCCCGGCGCCGCGGGTCGCAGCGGGCGAGCGTCGCGACGCGGCCCAGGCGGTAGCCGATCGTGTGCGGGTGCACGTGCAGCGCGCGGGCGGTGTCCGCCGTGGAGCACCCGCGGCGCAGCCACTCCCGCAGCGTCGCGACGAGGTCGGTGCCCCGGGTGCGGTCGTGCTCCTCGAGCGCGCCGAGACGGTGGTCGGCGAGCCGGCGCAGACCGTCGGGGGTGCCGGTCTCGAGCAGGAGCCCCGCCACGCCGAGGTCGTCGAGGTCGAGCACGCCGCGCGTCCCGGCCCCGACGGCCAGCGCGTGGGCGGTGCGGACCGTCCGCCAGGCCGGGGGGTAGCCGTCGGTGGCCGTCACCGTCGGGCCGATGACGACCGGCCCGTCGACCCCGGCGAACGCCGCCGCGAGCCGCTCCCGGTCGCCCTCGGGGACCAGGACGACGAGCGCGCCCTCGTGCTCGCCGACCAGCGCCGACCCGCCGGGCAGGGTCGCGGGCGCGGCACCGACCGGGGCCAGCACGACGGTGTGCGGGCGGCGCAGGTCGTGGTGCAGGGCGTCGGAGCGGGCGAGCAGGCTGCGCTCGTCGCCGGTGCCGCTGACCAGCTCCACCGCCAGGTCGCGGGTGAGCCGCAGCTCGGTCTCGACGGCCTGGCGGTGCGTGAGCAGCTCCAGCGCCACGAGCAGGGAGAAGCGCTCGATCGCCGCGCGGTCGGCCCACCCGTCGGTCCGCGCCACCCACAGGCGCGCGACGAGCTCCCCGGCGACGGCGATCGGCACCACCCAGGCGCAGGCCGCGTCGCCCAGCGGGGCCCGCACCGTCGTCCGGCGCTCGTCGACCGCGGACAGCGCCCGGCGCAGCGCCCGGCCCCGCACGACCGGCGGCACCCCGGCCACCCCCGGCCCGGCCCGCCCGAGCGGCGAGCCCTCCGGGGTCTCCAGGGTCACCGACGCGTCGACCGCGGCGGCGAGGGCGTCGAGGACGCCGTCGAGCCCGGCGTCGTCGAGCAGGAGGCGCATGACGTCGCGGTCCTGCGCCTCGGCCCGCTCCAGGCGCCGGATGGTCTCCTGCTGGCTGGCGCGCAGCCCGGCGGTCGTCAGCACGGTCCCGGCGTACTGGGCCATCAGCTCGGCGGCCGCCAGCTCGTCGGGGGCGAACTCCCGCACGCGGTCCGTGTAGCCGACGAGCACGCCCGCGAGGTCGTCGGCCCGGCCGTCGACCCCGCCGAGCGGCACGGCGAGCACCGACCGGATGCCCTCGGCCAGGGCGAGGTCGCGCCACGGCCACGTCGGGTCGGTGGCGCCCACGTCGCGCAGCAGCACCGTGCGTCGCTCGCGGACCGCCTGCGCGGCGGGCAGGTCGGACTCCCGCCGGTCGGGGTGCACCAGCAGCGGGGCCCGGGCCTCGAGGTCGCGGCGGTAGCGCTCGGTGAGCGCGTGCCCGGCCTCCAGGACGAGGCGCTCACCGGCGGCGTCGAGCAGCATCACCGAGCACGAGTCGGTGCGCACGAGCGTGCAGGTGTGCCGGGCGATCCGGCTCAGCAGCGCCTCGCGGGGCTCGTCGGCGTTGAGCGCCCGCAGGATGTCCGCGGCCGCCGCCATCCACTCCGCGTGCGTCGCCGGCACAACGAACCCCCGTCCCCGTTGGTCGGGCAGCCATAGTGTAGCCGCGGGCCCCCGACGAGCATGTGCGCCAGGTCACTCGTCGATCGAGGGGGTTGCCCTGGTGTACCGGGTCGGGATCGACGTCGGGGGCACGTTCACCGACTGCGTCGCGGTGGACGAGGACACCGGCGCCGTGAGGACGTGCAAGGTGCCCACCACCCCCCACGACCAGTCCGAGGGGTTCCTCGCCGGGATCGACGCGCTCGGCATCCCGATGGCGGAGATCTCGCTGGTCCTGCACGGGTGCACGGTCGGGCTGAACGCCGTGCTCACGCGCACCGGCGCGACGATCGGGGTGATCACCACCGAGGGGTTCCGCGACGTCCTCGCCATGGGCCGGGGGCAGCGCCCCAGCGGCGACCAGTTCAACCCGCGCTGGCAACGGGCGTTCGGCGACGCCCGCGAGCCGTTCTGCCCGCGCTGGCTGCGGCGCACGGTGCCCGGGCGGATCGACCGCACCGGGCGCGAGGTCGTGGCGCTCGACGAGGAGGCACTGGCCCGTGAGGTCCGCTTCCTCGTCGGCCGCGGCGTGGAGGCGATCCTGGTCTGCTTCCTCAACGCCTACGCCGACGACAAGCACGAACGGCGCGCGGCCTCGATCGCCGCGGAGCTGGCGGACGTGCCGGTGTGGACGTCGACGGGTGTGCACCCGTGCTTCAAGGAGTACCCGCGCTTCTCGACGGCCGTGGTGAACACCTACGTCGGGCCGCCGGTGCAGCGCTACCTCGACCGGGCCGAGCGCCGCCTCGCCGACGCCGGCTACACCGGGCCGCTCATGGTGATGCAGTCCAACGGGGGCGTGCTCCCGGTCGGCACGGCACGGGACCGCCCGGCGTACACGCTGCAGTCCGGGCCGACCGGCGGCGTCACCGGCGCCCAGCGCGGCGGGCGGCGCCTCGGGGCGCCGGACCTCATCACCCTCGACATCGGCGGGACCAGCGCGGACTGCGCGGTGGTGGTCGGCGGGGAGCCCGTGCTGACCACCGAGCTCGAGATCGAGCACGACGTGATCATCGCGTTGCCGGCGATGGCGGTCCACTCCATCGGCGCGGGCGGCGGCTCGGTCGCCTGGGTCGACCAGCGGGGCGCCCTGCGGGTCGGTCCGCGCAGCGCCGGCGCGGTCCCCGGACCGGCCTGCTACGGCCGCGGTGGCACCGAGCCCACGGTGACCGACGCGCTGGCCGTCCTGGGCATCCTCGACCCGGCCCGGTTCATGGGCGGGGCGTCGACCTTCGACACCGACGCGGCGCGCGCGGCGTTCACGCCGATCGCGACGGCCACCGGCCTGGGCACCGAGGACGCCGCCCGGGCGGTCCTGGACATCGCGACCGCCGCGATGGTCGAGGCCGCCCGCGAGGTGTCGGTCTACAACGGCATCGACCCGCGGCGCTTCGGGCTCTACGTCTACGGCTCGGCGGGCCCGGTGTTCGGCGCCCGGATCGGGCGGGCGCTGGGCAGCGCGTCGGTGATCGTGCCCCCGTCGCCCGGGGAGCTCAGCGCCTACGGGCTCGCGCTCGCCGACCTGCGCCTCGACGTCGGCGAGCCGGTCGTCCGCGCCCTGGGCGCGCTCGCGCCCGACGAGCTGGAGGCGGCCTACGCGCGGTTGCGCGACGACGCCGGGCGGACCCTGGGCCGGGAGGACGTCGCCTACACCCGCTGGCTCGACGGCCGCTACCAGGGCCAGACCTGGGAGACCAACGGCGTCCCGGTGCCCGAGCGGCCCCTGGACGACGCCGCGATCGACGAGCTGCGCACCAACTTCGACGCCACCCACCGCCGCACCTGGGGCTACGCGGTGCCGCGCGCCGACGTGAAGGCGACGATGGCCCGCGTCACCGCCACCGTCGCGCTCGGGACGCCGGACGCACCCGCGCCCGCTCCGGCCGCCGGCGACGGACCCGCCGGCCGCGCGCGGGTGCACCTCGACGGGCGGTGGCGTGAGGTCCCGGTGGTGGCGCGCGACGGGCTGGCCGTGGGCGCGCGCGTCGAGGGCCCGGCGCTGGTCGTCCAGCCGACGGCGACGACGGTGCTGGAGGCGGGCGACGTGCTGACGGTGGACGCGACCGGCCACCTGACGATCGAGTGGGAGCGGGCATGAGCGACCAGGTCGCCCTCGAGATCATCCGCAGCGCCTTCTTCGCGACGGTGCGCCAGGCGGGCCGGATCATCCTGCGGTCGAGCTTCTCGCCGATCATCCGCGACGCGTTCGACTTCTGCGTCACGCTGATCGGCCCCGAGGACCTCGAGCGGGGCCTCGCGCACGACGTCGTGGCGATGAACGAGAGCCTCGCGCACTTCTCGGGCGTGATGCCGTTCATGGTGCGCAACCTGCTGTGGGAGTACGGCGTCGAGAACCTGTGCGCCGGCGACCTGCTCGCGATCAACAACCCGTTCAAGGGCGGCAACCACGTCTACGACAACGGGTTCTACAAGCCGGTCTTCGTCGGCGACCGGCTGATCGGCGGCGTCGCCGTCAAGGCCCACCTCATGGACATGGGCGGGGTCACCGCGGGCGGCTACTCGACGCGCAAGCGGTCGCTGTTCGAGGAGGGCGTCGTCATCGCGGGCGTGCCGGTCTACAAGGACGACCGACCGTGGACGCCCGGCTTCAACCTGTACTTCGACAACTCCCGGCTGCCCGACAACATGGTCGCCGACCTGCAGGCCATGCACAGCGCCTGCACGTTCGCCGAGGAGCGCCTCGTCGCCCTCGCGGAGACCCACGGCGTCGACACGGTGCACGACGCGATGGCGTACACGCTCGATTACGCCGACCGCTCGATGCGCGAGGGCCTGCGCGCGCTGCCCGACGGCGACTTCGTCGGCGAGGACGGCATCGACGCCGACGCGTTCCACGACACGCCCTACGTCGTGCGCACGACCGTCCGCAAGCGTGGCGACGAGGTCGAGGTGGACTTCTCCGGCTCGACGCGGGAGGCGGCGTCGTCGGTGAACTGCTCGGTGTTCGACGCCGCGAACGGCGTCTACACCGCGCTCAAGTTCCTCTGCGACCCGCACAACCCGAACAACGCCGGGGCGTTCCGGTGCATCACCGTCGTCGCGCCCGAGGGCACGTTCATCACCGCGCGGCCGCCGGCGGCGACCACGATGTACTTCGACGCGGCCGAGGCGGTGTTCAACGCCGTCACCAAGGCGATCATCTCCGGGGCGCCGCCGGGGTCGGGGTTCGGCGGGCACTACGGGTCGAACATGGGCCTGCTGATGACGGGCAGCACCGAGGCCCCGCCGTCGGGGCCGCGGCGCGCCGGCGGCGACGGCGTCGCGGAACGCCTCGCCGCGGCGACCCAGTCGATCCCGGTCGTGCTCGAGGACGGCGCGGGCTCGGGACGCAAGCTGTTCGTGGCGCCGATGCTCGCGCTCGGGGGCTTCGGGGGGTCCGCGGAGGGCGACGGCGAGAACTTCGTGTCGATGAGCCAGCAGAACCTCATGGACATGTCGATCGAGTCGATCGAGGAGGACCACCCGATCGTCGTCCTGCGCAAGGAGTTCGTCGCCGACACCGCGGGGCCCGGCGCGCACCGGGGCGGCGCGGGCGTCGTCTACGACCGGATGCTCGTCGGGGACGCCGACGTCTACCCGATGCTCCTGCACCTGCGGATCCTGCCGTGGGGCGCCGACGGCGGGGGCGCGGGACGGCCCGGCGGGGCCTGGATCGGCGAGCCGGACGGGGGCCCCGCCGCGCAGCGCTGGCTGGGCGCGGCCGACGAGGACGTCCGCCCGCTGGGCGGGTACTTCGACGGGTCCGGGACGGCCACGGCGCCGCACGAGGGCCGGTGGCACTCGGGCAACGCCGACATCGCCGCCGCCCCGGGGACGCTCCTGCGCGTGCGCACCCCGGGGGCCGGGGGCTGGGGAGCGGCGTGGACCCGCGATCCGGAGGCGGTCCTGCGCGACGTGCGCGACGGTTTCGTGACGCTCGACGGCGCGCGGGTGGACTACGGCGTGGTGATCCTCGGCGACGTCGACGAGGGGCCCGATGAGCTGTGCGTTGACCTCGAGGCGACGGAGGTGCTGCGGTCGTGACCATGCTCTTCGGGCGGCCCGCGGAGCCGGAGCGCACCGTCGTCCGTACCGACCTCGACGAGACGTGCCCGGCGTGCGGGAGCACGGCGGTGCAGGGCTACCCGCTGCTCGAGGTGACCGGGTGGTGCCTGGTCGCCCGCTGCGCCGACTGCCTGCACGTGCTGCGGCGCGAGCCCAGCCCGACGCCGTTCGGCTTCAGCTACGTGCCCTACAGCGTCCATCTCCGGTGATGATGTCCGCGTGGCGATCCGCGTGGAGACCGATCCCGCCGACCCCCGGGTGGCGGTGCTGACCATCGACCGGCCGGACGCGCGCAACGCGCTCGACCCCGAGCACCAGCAGGCGCTCGGCGAGGCCGTGGCGGCGTTCGAGGCGTCCGACGAGCAGCTCGTCGCCGTCCTGACCGGGGCGGGGGAGACGACGTTCTCGGCCGGCGCCGACCTCAAGCGCCTCATCCCGCCCTACCGCGACCGCGTGCGCGCCGGCGAGGACGTGCCGTGGAACTTCGGCGGCTTCACCGCCGTCGACCGCGCGAAGCCGCTGATCGCCGCGGTCAACGGGCACGCGCTGGCCGGTGGGCTGGAGATGGCGCTGGCGTGTGACATCCGGCTGTGCTCGGAGAACGCGACGTTCGGGCTGGCCGAGACGAAGTGGGCGATCATCCCCGGCGCCGGCGGCACCGTCCGGCTGCCGCGCGCGGTGCCGCTGGGGCTGGCGATGGAGATGGTCCTCTCCGGCGAGCCGATCGGCGCCGCCGAGGCGCACCGGGTGGGCCTGGTGAACCGCGTGGTGCCGCTCCCGGAGCTGCTGGACACGGCGCTGGCGCTCGCGCGGTCGATCGCCGACCGGGGCCCGCTCGCGGTGCGCGAGGCCCGGGCCCGGGTGCTCGACGGGCTGGGCCTCTCCCACGACGAGGCGATGGCCCGCGAGCACGACGCGTTCCTGCGCGTCATGCGCACGCGGGACGCGCTCGAGGGGCCGGCGGCGTTCGTCGAGAAGCGGGCGCCGCGCTACCGGGGGCGGTGACCGAGCCGCCGCAGCCGGTCGAGGAGGGTGGCGAGCAGCAGCCGCAGCGGGCTCGGTGTCCTCGTCGGCGCCTCGCCCGTGCGGGCGGCCTCGTCGACGGCCGCCGCGAACTGCTCGAACAGCCGCCGCGACACGTCGCCGGCCAGGGCGCGGCCGAACTGGGCGATCCGGCCGGACAGGTGTACGTCGGCGTCGGCCCACAGCACGGTGCCGCCGTCAGGACCGGGGTCGGCGGCGAGCCGGATGACGGCCTGCGTCGACGAGCCCCCGCGGTCGGTGCCCTGGGCGAGCAGGCGCAGGCGGTGCTCGGCCGGGTCGCGCTCCACGACGTGCGCGAGGCCGTCGAAGCGCAGCGACACCGGCCCGAGGGCGACGACGGCGCGTCCCCGGTAGCGGTCGTCGCCGAGGTCGGCGGTCTTCTCCGCGCCGGGCAGGCACGCGACGAGCCGGTCGACGTCGGCCAGCACGGCCCAGACGTCGTCGACCGGCGACGCGAGCTCGCTGCGGACCTCGACCGTCACCGTCGGCGGCCCGGAGGGGACCGTGACCTCTTCGATCGAGCGGGTGGACGTCCTGTCGTCCGACGTCGGCGTGGCCGCGCCGGCGCTGCCCGAGCGCCCGACCAGGGCGGGGGGCACGGCGCCGGCGGGTGGGGGGACGCCGTCGGGGTGGGTGCGGGCGACGTCGGCGACGGCGGCGAGGATCCCCCGGTAGCCGGTGCACCGGCACAGCACGCCGGACATGTCCTCGGGCAGGGTCTCCTCGGTGTAGGTGCCGCCGGCGAGCAGGTCGTAGGAGCTCATCAGCATCCCCGGCGTGCAGAAGCCGCACTGCAGCGCGTGGTGGTGGGCGAACGCCTGCTGCAGCGGGTGCTGGGCGTCCGCCGACCCCAGGCCCTCGACGGTCGTGAGCGAGACGCCCTCGCACTGCACCGCGAACAGCAGGCACGCCCGCACGGCCTCGCCGTCGAGCAGCACCGTGCACATCCCGCACACGCCGTGCTCGCAGCCGACGTGGGTGCCGGTGAGCCCCAGACGGTCGCGCAGCACGTCGGACAGCGTCGCGCGCGGGGGCACGCCGACGGTGACGTCGCGCCCGTTGACGGTCATCGCCACGTCGACCTGGGCGTCGGCCTCGACCCTCATGCGTGTGCCTCCCGGTGCGCCCGCGCGATCTCCCGCGCCGCCAGCACGCCCAGCAGGCGCGCGCGGTAGCCGCGCGAGCCGTGGGCGTCCCCGTCGGTGTCGACGACCTCGCGCGCCAGCGCGTCGGTGACCGGCCGCAGCGCCGCCTCCGCCGGGTCGTCGACGGTCAGCTCGCGGACCACGGGCCGGTCCGAGACCCCGAAGGCCGCGAGCACCGCCTCGTCGCCTCGCACCCGGACCGCCACCCCGGCCAGTGCGAAGTCGCCGTGGCGGCGGGCGATCTCGGCGAACCCGAAGCCCGCGCCCGGCGCCGCCACCGGGAACCGCACGCCCGTGACCAGCTCGTCCGGCCCGACGCTCGTGGTCATCGCGCCGGTGACGAGCTCCCGCGCGGCGACGGTGCGCTCGCCGCGGGGCCCGCGCACGACGACCGTCGCGCCCAGGCAGGCGGCGACGGCGGGCAGCTCGGCGGCCGGGTCGGCGTGGGCGAGGCTGCCGCAGACGGTGCCGCGGCTGCGCAGCTCGCGGTGCCCCACGAACGGCATCGCGCGCCCCACCAGCGGGACCGCGGCGACCTCGGTCGAGCGCTCCACGCGCCGCTGGCGCACCGCGGCCCCGATGTGCAGCTGCCCGTCCTCCAGGACCAACGAGTCCAGCCCCGGCAGCCGCGTGATGTCGACGAGCGTCCCCGGCCGCCCGAGGCGCATGGCGAGCACCGGCACGAGCGACTGCCCGCCGGCGAGCACCTTGGCGTCGCCCGCGGCGAGGACGTCCACCGCCTCGTCGACGGAGTCGGGGCGGCAGTAGGCGAACGGAGCGGCCTTCATCTCCCCGTGAACTCCGGCTTGCGCTTCTCGCCGAACGCCGCGACGCCCTCGGCGAAGTCGTGGCTCGACCGGAGCATCGCGTAGGCCTTCCGCTCCAGCTCGATGCCGGTGTAGAGCGGCGCGTCGATCCCGCGGTCGAGCACCTCCTTGGCCGCGCGCAGCGCCAGCGGGGAGAAGCCCAGCAGCTTGTCCACCAGCGCCTCGACGGCCGTGTCCAGCGCCGCGCGGTCGGGGTGCAGCTCGGCGACGAGGCCCCAGTCGGCGGCCTCCTGCCCGGTGATGCGGCGCGCGGTCATGACGTGGTGCTTGGCCCGCGAGAGCCCGATCAGCCGGGCGAGGCGTTGCGTGCCGCCCGAGCCCGGGATCATGCCGAGGTTCATCTCGGGCAGGGCGAAACGGCTGCGCTCGGTGGCCAGCCGGATGTCGCACGACAGCACCAGCTCCAGGCCGACACCGAACGCGTAGCCGTCGACGGCGACGACCACCGGCTTCGGGCTGCGCGCGGCGGCGGTGACCTCGTGGCCGAGGTCGGTGAAGTCGATCGGCTCGACCTCCATGAACCCGGCGATATCGCCGCCGGAGGAGAAGTGCTCGCCGTCGGAGCGGATCACCACGACCTGGACGTCCGGGTCGCGGTCGATCTCGGCGAAGCGCTGCGCCACCAGCGAGCGCATCTCCCACGTGATCACCGTGTACGGGCCGTGGGACAGCGTCAGGTCCGCGACGCGCCCGTCGTGCGAGCGCTCGAGCCGGACCTCGCCGCCGGTCAGTGCCATGTCAGTGCTCTCCCAGGAGGTCGTGGATCACCGATCCGTGCAGGGGCAGGGCGTCGATCACGACGCCGGCCGGGGCCAGGGCGTCGGCGATCGCGTTGGCGTAGGCCACGGGCAGGCTCATCGAGCTGCCCTCACCGCAGCCCTTGGCGCCCAGCGGCGTCAGGGGCGAGGGCGACGAGACGTGGTCGGAGACCAGGTCGAAGGCGGTCTCCGCGCTGGTCGGGCACAGGTAGTCCAGGAACGTCGCCGACGTCGGCTGGCCGGCGGGGGAGTAGCGGAACTCCTCGTACGCCGCCCCGCCGAGCCCGTGCACCAGCGCGCCCAGCACCTGCCCCTCGAGCAGGACGGGGTCGAGCACCGTGCCGGCGTCGTGGACCGTGGCGACGCGGTCGAGGGTCACCTCGAGGGTGTCCGGCTCGATCCGCACGCCCACCATCTCGGCCACGAAGCCGTAGCAGAGCGACGAGTTGATCTTGTCCTCCGAGGTCGCGGCCACGGCCTCGGGCGGCACGAACTCGCCCTCGGTCGCCAG
This sequence comes from Actinomycetospora chlora, assembly GCF_039542135.1. Classification (NCBI taxonomy): domain Bacteria; kingdom Bacillati; phylum Actinomycetota; class Actinomycetes; order Pseudonocardiales; family Pseudonocardiaceae; genus Actinomycetospora; species Actinomycetospora chlora. Next base: position 98,353 of record NZ_BAABHO010000014.1, on the reverse strand, counting down.
CCGCGCCGGGGCGCCCGCCGGGAGGGCGCCCGGGTCCCAGTGCACGACGCCCGCCGCGTGCCGGAAGAGGCACGACGCGCCCGTGGCGGGGTCCCGCACCGACCCGTCCGCCAGCTCCAGCCCGTCGGGCGCCACGTCCAGCAGCACCGACGCGCCCGCGCGCACCGTCTCGGCGAGCCGGTCGACCGCGGCGATCACCGCACTGGTCACCAGCGGGGCGAAACGGGAGGAGTAGCTGCCGGAGGTGACGGTCCAGGGCGTCGTGGCGGTGTCCATGTCCACCACCGCGCGCACCTGCTCGACCGGGAGCCCGAGCCGGTCCGCGGCGACGCGGCGGGCCACCGTCGCGTGCCCCTGGCCCTGCGGCACCGAGCCGAGCAGCACGGTCACCACGCCCTGCAGGTCGACCGACGCGCGCACGATCTCGGTCGAGCCGGACTTGTCGCGTCCCGGCTTGCGCTCCGCCGCGGGCGTCGCCAGGCCGACGTAGCCGATGTTGGTGCCCGACGGGTCGACCACCAGCGCCAGCCCGACGCCGTAGAACGCACCCTCGGCCCGGGCGGCCTCCTGGCGGGCACGCAGCTCGGCGTAGCCGCCCTTGGCGAGCAGCACGTCCAGGGCCTGCTCGTAGTCGCCGGAGTCGTAGAGCCCGCCGGTCGGGGTGCGGTACGGGAAGGAGCGCACGAGGTTGCGGCGGCGCACCTCGGCGACGTCGAGCCCGGTCGCCGTCGCGACGGCGTCCATGAGCCGCTCGAGCCCGAAGTAGAGCTGCTGGCCGCCGAAGCCGCGGTTGAGCCCGGTCGGCGCGCGGTTGGTGACGGCGGCGCGGGCGCGGATCGCGACGGCGGGGACGTCGTAGGCGCCGGTGATGTTGCCGAAGCAGCGGTAGAGCGTGCTCGGCTCGGGCGGGCGCAGGTAGGCCCCGACGTCGTCGACGAGGTCGACCCGCAGCGCCCCGACCGTCCCGTCGCCGGCGACGGCCGCCTCGAACCCCATCGCGCGCCCCGCGCCCGACGAGCTCGCCAGCAGGTGCTCGACGCGGTCCTCGGTCCAGCGCACCGGCCGCCCGGCGTACTTGGACGCGAGCGCCATGAGCACGACGTAGGGGTAGATGCCGGACTTGATGCCGAAGCTGCCGCCGATGTCCGCCGGTACGTGCAGCCGGAACCGCGACACCGGCACGCCCAGCGCGCCGGCCGCGACCGGAACCATCGTGAACGGGCCGTGGAAGTTGGCCCACACCTCGACGTCCTCGGTGCCCCACGACGCGACAAGGCCGTAGCACTCCATCGGTACCGAGGAGTAGCGCGGGAACGTGTACTCGCCCCGCACGACGTGCTCGGCGCGCGCGAACGCGCCGTCGACGTCGCCGAAGGAGAACGTGCGGTCGGTGGCGACGTTGGTGCCGGCCTCGGGGTGCAGCAGCGGCGCGCCGGGCTCGAGCGCGGCCCGGGTGTCGACGACGACGTCGAGCGGTGCGTAGTCGACCTCGACGAGCTCGGCAGCGTCCTCGGCGACGTAGCGGTCGCTCGCGACGACCACGGCGACGGGCTCGCCGACGTAGCGGGCGACGTCGACCGCCGAGGGCAGGTACGGCATCGGCGTCGACGTGGACAGCGGGAACGGGCGGACGGCGGCGCGGACCTCGTCGGGGCCGATCACGGCCGCGACGCCGGGGTGCGCGCGGGCGCGCTCGAGGTCGACGCCGCGGATCCGCGCGTGCGGGTGGGGGCTGCGGACGACGGCGGCGACCAGCGTGCCGGGCAGCGGGTCGAGGTCGTCGACGAAGCGCCCGGCGCCGGTGACCAGCGCGGCGTCCTCGTCGCGGGCGGGGGTCCAGGTCACGGCGCGACCCCCGCGGTGTCGGCCAGCGGGACGTAGTCGCCGCTGGTCAGGACCCGGCGCAGGGTCTTGCCCACCGCCGAGCGCGGGACGGCGTCGACGGCGACGACGCGCTTGGGGCGGCGCAGGGAGGGCAGGCGCTCGCGGGCCCAGCCGTCCGCGGCGGCGACGGCCTCCTGGGCCGCGACGCCGGTGGCCGGCACGACGAACGCGGTCACCGCCTGACCCCACCGCTCGTCGGGCAGCCCGACCACGACGACATCGGCGATCGCCGGGCAGAACGCGAGGGCGGCCTCGATCTCGTCGGGGTAGACGTTCTCGCCGCCGGTGTTGATCATGTCGTCGACCCGGCCGCTGACCCACAGGTCGCCGTCCTCGTCGGCCACGGCGAGGTCGCCGGTGAAGTACCAGCCGTCGCGGACGGCCTTCGCGGTCGCGTCGGGCCGCATCCAGTAGCCGGTGAACGCCTCGGGGCTCGCCATCGACACCGCCACCTGCCCCTGCTCGCCCGGCAGGACCAGCGCGTCGGGCGGGGCGCCGGGGGTGGGGTCGACGAGCCGGACCCGGCTGAACAGCCCCGCGCGCCCGGCGCAGCCCGGCTTCGCCGCGACGTCCGGGCCGATGGTGAAGGTGTAGATCTCGGTGGAGCCGAAGTGGTTGACGAACGCCTCCGGCGCCACCGTCTCGACCAGCCGCTGCGCCAGCGCGGGGGCCATCGGTGCGCCCGCGTAGGCGAGGCGGCGCACCCCGGCGAGGGTGGCCGGGTCGGCCTCGCGCAGCAGCGACCAGAACATCGTCGGGACGAGGTAGAGCGACGTGACCCGCTCCCGCGCGACCAGCTCCGCGGCCTCGGCGGCGTCGAACCGGGCCTGGGGCACCCACGTCCCGCCGGCGAGCACGGTGGCCAGCAGCGTCCGCACGCCCATCGTGTGGAACAGCGGCATGACGCCGAGCACGACGTCGCCGGGTCGCTGCCCGGTCTGCACGAGGTGGGCGACGGCCGCGGCGTGCTCGGCCGCGTGCGTGCGCGGGACGCCCTTGGGCCGGCCCGTGGTGCCCGAGGTGAAGAGCATGACGCTGGTGTCCCCGGCCGCGGGCGCGGCGGGCGGCGCCGTGTCGGGCCGGTCGCGGGCGCGGTCCTCCAGCTCGGCGAGGTCGAGGTGCGTCACGGCCCGGATGCGCTCGTCCTGCAGCGCGACCGCCGTGGTCTCGGCCGTCGCGGGCTCGCTGACGACCAGGGCGGGCGCGGCGTCGGCCAGGCAGTGCGCCAGCTCGGACGCCCCGAAGCGCGGGGAGAGCGGCGTGGCGACGGCGCCGAGGCGCTGGGCCGCGAGGTGCAGCGACGCCGCGGGCTCGCCGCCCACGAGCGCGAGGGCGACCCGGTCGCCGCGGCGGACGCCGAGGTCGGCCAGCGCGTGGGCGAGGCGGGCGGTGCGGGCGTCCCACTGCGCGTACGTCATCGGTGCCGGCCCGCCGACCGCGCGCCGGGACGGGTGGCGCTCGACCGTCCAGGCCCACGCCGTCGCGACGTCCACGGCCGCCTCCCTGATCGTGCTCCGCTGCATACCGTCTGATTCGGACCGTATGGCAGATACCGTCGACCGGGCAAGGGTCGGTACGCTCCGTGCCCGTGGCCGACCGGCTGTCCCCGACCTCGTACGTCGTGCTCGGCACGATCGCGCTGCGCGGGCCGTCCACGTCCTACGACCTGAAGCGGGCGGTCGGGCGCTCCATCGGCTACTTCTGGCACTTCCCGCACGCGCAGCTGTACTCCGAGCCGCAGCGGCTGGCCGAGCTCGGGCTGCTGGAGGCCGAGACCGAGGCCGAGGGGCGCCGGCGGCGCACGTACCGGCTCACCGACGCCGGGCGGTCCGAGCTGAAGGCCTGGCTGGCCGAGCCCACGCCCGAGCACTTCCAGATGCGCGACATCGCCGAGCTCAAGCTGTTCTTCAACGAGGTCGGCGAGCCCGGCGACGTCGCGCGGCTGGCCCGCGAGCAGGTCGCGGCCCACCGCGAGCGGATCGAGGTCTACGAGGACATGCAGGCGCGCTACGCCGACCTCGACGCCGTCGCCAAACGGATGATCACCCTGCGCCTCGGGCTGGAGATGGAGCACGCCGCCCTGCGGTTCTGGTCGGCGCTGCTGGAGGAGGTCTCCTCCCCTTAGCTCATGCCCGACGCCGCGAGCGGGTCGTAGCCCGGCGCGCGGAGCAGTTCCTGGAGCTGGCGGCGCCGCACGCCGATGTTGCTGCCCTCGATCACCGGGTAGGCGAGCGCCTCGTGGAGGTACTCGACGATCGGGTAGCGGTCGTCGTACGCGGTGACCCCGACCATCTTGACCAGCGCGTTCAGCACCTCGACGCCGGTCTCGGAGCCGACGACCTTGCTGTGCAGGGCCAGCTCCGGCGCGGCCGGGTGCTGGGCCATGACGGCGTCGAGGGCCCGCCAGGCCAGCAGGCGCACGGCCTCGATCTTGCCCTTGGCGTCGGCGAGGACGTCGGCGACGGACTGGTGGTCGATGATCGGCGAGGGGCCGCCGCGGGTCTCGGTGGTGGCGAAGCGGTGCGCGATCTCGAACGCCCCCCGCATGGCGGCGACGGCGAAGGTCCCGATGGAGGCGCCGCTGGGGAGGAAGGCGTTGCGCGTCAGGGCCGGGCCCTGTCCCTCGGCGCCGAGGAGGTTCGCGCGCGGGACCCGCACGTCGTGCAGCCGGACCCGCGACGTCAGGCACCCGCGCAGGCCGGGCAGGTCGTAGTGCTCCTCGACCTCGACGTGCCCGGCCAGGTGCTCGCGCTCGGCGACGAGCAGCGAGACCCCGCCCGGCGCGCGGCAGACGATCGTCATGACGTCCGGGCCGTCGCCGTCCCACCCCGACAGGTGCGACGCCCAGGCCTTGCGCCCGTTGACGACGAAGTGGTCGCCGTCGGGGACCGCGGTGGTGCGCGTCCCGGTGGGGGCGTCGAAGTTCGCGCTGCCCTCGGGCTCGCTGAACGCCATCGCCGCCACGGGCGCGCCGGCGTCGGCGAGGAAGGGGGCGACGAAGCGCGCCACCTGCTCGGGCGTGCCCGCCTCGTAGACGGGGGCGAGGGCGATGAGCGGGCCGGCCATGGAGATCACGAAGTCGGGGCTGTGGACCGCCCACTCCTCGATGAAGATCGCCGCGTCGACCCCGCTCGACGCGGCGCCGCCGACCGGCGCGGGGATGAGGCCCTTGAGGAATCCCTGCCCGACGGCCTTCTCGAACACCGGCCGGGCCAGCTGCGCGCGGCGCAGCGGGTCGGGCTCGGCGCGCACGGCCGCGGCCAGGTCGCGCAGGTGCTCGTCGGCGAAGGCGCGGGCGGCGGCCTTGAGCTGCTCTTGCTCGGGGCTCAGCAGGAACGACACGGTCATGCCCTGCAGAGCGTGGTCGTCAGCGCCGGTCGCGTCCCGGCCGTGCGTGCACCCCGACCGTGCCGTTCGTGCCGCGCAGCTCCCGTGGGGACAGCCCGAAGTGGCGGCGGAAGGCCCGCGCGAAGGCGGTGGGGTCGTCGAAACCGTGCGCGGCGGCGACGGCGGTGACGGTGGCCGTGGTCGCGGGGTCGGCGAGGACCGCCGCGGCGCGCTCGAGGCGGCGGCGCCGCACCGTCGCGGCGAACGACTCCCCGCCGTCGGCGAAGAGGTGGTGCAGCGTGCGCGGGGAGACCCCGAAGCGGCGGCAGACGCCGGCGACGGTGAGGTCGCGGTCGCCGAGGTGGCGCTCGACGTGGGCCAGGACCGCGGTGCGGGTGACGCCGGCGCGCCGGTCGGTCCCGTCGCTGGTGGCGGTCGCCGCGACGACCGCCGTGGCGAAGGAGTCGGCGAGCCCCGCGGCGGCGGGATCGGCCCCGTCGAGCGACCACAGCGCGGGCATGAGGGCCGCGACCGCGGCCCCGGCGCCCTTCGCGGGCACGGCCCGCCCGAGGTCCGGGCGGCGGCCGTGGAGGCGGGCGTCCAGCTCGGCGTGGGGGACGCGGAACGACAGCATCTGCCAGGGTCGGTCGAGGTCGAAGAAGTAGGGCTCGGCGGTGTCGACGACGACGAACTGGCCGGCCTCGACGACGCTCGTGCGGCCCCGGACCGTCGTTGCGCAGCGGCCGGCGAGCTGCAGGTTGACGAAGTAGTACGCGCCGTCGGTGCGCGCCACCTCGCGGCTGCCGTGGTCGGTGCGCTGAGGGCGCGAGCGCAGCCGGGCGCGGTTGACCGACGCGAGCGGACGCGTCTCGACCTTGGCCGCGAACCCCACCTCGTCGGTGGTCCGGTGCGGCGTCAGCGGCACGAACGCCTGGCAGATCACCTCGTGCCAGTAGCCGAACTGCTCCCGCGCCGGCAGCGTCGCGATGTCCCACACACCCATCGCCCCACCTCCCGCGGCCCTCGGGAGACGGTACGACCTCGGCGGTGTCCTGCGAAGGTGTCGCGGGTGGACCAGGCCGTGATCGAACAGACGACGAGGTCGACGACGGGCGCCCACGCCGCGGTGGTGGTCACCGCGCCCAGGCGGTCGATGTCGATCTCGGCGGTGACCGTGAGGGCGCGGTGACCGCGCGGGTGGTCGGTGTCCGCCCGGACCGTTTGCTCAGGTGTGTGCACTGCCTGCGCCGACGGGCCCGTCGTTGTCGGGGGTCCGCTCTAGCATCGAACACATGAGCGAACCCGGCTTGGGGGTGGTGGAGCGGGAGCTGCTCGACCGGGCCCGCGACGCCGAGGTCGCGCGGCGGCGGGACTACTACGCGCGTCTGGAGCTGGTGGCCGAGCTGGACCGGGCGGCGGTGGCCGAGGTGACCGGGGACCGCGGCACGGTGCGGTTGTTGCAGGCGCAGTGGAACGTCGATCACGCCGAGGCCAAGCGTCTGCTCGACGAGGCCGGCGACCTGGTGGCGCGCCGGTCGTTGCAGGGCGAGCGGCTACCGGCACGGTTCCCGTGCACTTCTGCCGCGGTGGCGGCGGGCGCGATCGGGCCGGGTCACGTCGCGGTGATCCGCCGGGCGATGGCGCGCCTCGAACGCATCAGTGACCTCTCGGTCGAGGACGGGGTGGAGGCGGATCGGTTCCTGGCCGAGAAGGCCCGCCAGATGTCCCCGGCCGGGCTCACCGCGCTGGCCAAGGCCCTCGTAGCCCACCTCGATCCGGACGGGGAGGCCCCGCCGGAGGGAGAGGAGCGCTGCGACGAGCTGCACGTGGTGCGCCGCCGCGACGGGCGCCTGGATTTCAAGGGCAGCCTGCACGACCCGGTCGACGCCGAGGTGTTCCTCGGGGCCATCGACCCGCTGGCGGAGAAGCTGGGCCCGGAGGACACCCGCAGCCTCGAGCGGCGCCGTGCGGATGCGTTGAAGGAGATCGTCGACAACGCTGACCCCACCGGCACGCCCACGGGCGACGACCGCGCGGCTTCGGACGACCCGGCTATGGACGGCGCGGCTTCCGAAGGCGCGGCTTGCGACGGCGCGGGCGACGACTCGGTTGCCGGCAGGGACGCGGCAGATGACGACGCGGGCGAGCTCGCGTTGATCCCCGAGCCGCGCCGCCCCGAGCCCGCGACCAAGCCGTCGGGGCCGTCGGGGCCGTCGGGGCCGTCGGGGCCGTCGGGGCCGTCGGGGTCGGGTCGGGTGTTGCTGACGCTGACGATGGACCACCGGTGGCTGGCCGAGGCGGTGGGGCACGGGGTGCTGGACTCGGGGGTGCTGGTGCACCCGCAGACGGTGCGGCGGCTGGCCTGCGACGCCGGGATCATCCCCATGGTGCTGGGCAGCCGCTCCGAACCCCTCGATGTGGGTCGCCAGCAGCGCACCGCCCCCGACGCGATCCGCCGCGCGCTGCACCTGCGGGACGGGGGGTGCGCGTTCCCGGGTTGCACCCGCCCGCCGAAGCGTTGCCAGGCCCATCACATCGATCACTGGCTCGACGGTGGGGACACGTGCGTGGAGAACATGTGCCTGCTCTGCCGGTTCCACCACCAGCTGGTCCACCACGGCCACTGGACCATCACCATGATCGACGGCCGGCCCTGGTTCACCCCACCGGACTGGATCGACCCCGACCGACAACCAAGGCCCGGCGGCCGACCACGGGTGCCGGTGTGACGAGGAGGCCACCATGACCGGTCCGGACGACGACCTCGTCGCCGGGGAGTCCCGGCGCGAGTTGAGGCGCGCGCTCTCGCACCTGCGCACGCAGCGGCAGGACGACGGCACGCTCGAGCTCCTCGGCGAGGTGCCGCCTGGCCTCGCGGACCCGCTGATGCGGGCGCTCGAGCGGGTGGCCGACGAGCTGGCCGCCGACGACGAACGCCGCGGGGAGGTGCCCCGCAGCGGCGGGCGGCTGAACGCGGACGCGTTCGTCGCCCTGCTGCTGCGGGTCACCGACACCCCGCCGGACCAGGCCTAGGAGGCCCGGGACCGAGAGGTCAGGCCTGCCGGGCCTTCCAGCGTGGGTTCTGCTTGTTGATCACCAGGACCTTGCCGTGCCGGCGCACGACGGCCGAGCCCGGCCGGTCCTTGAGGGCCTTGAGCGATCGACGGATCTTCACGGTGCCTCCCTCAGCGCTCTTCGCGGAAGTCCACGTGCCGACCCACGCGGGCGTCGTACTTGCGCAGCACGAGCCGGTCGGGGTCGTTGCGGCGGTTCTTGCGGGTGACGTACGTGGTGCCGGTGCCGGCCGTCGAGCGGAGCTTGACGATCGGGCGGACGTCGTTGCGTGCCACCTCTTCCCCTCCCTTGTTGGCAATGATTATCGTTAACGACAACGCCGACGGAGGGTCTCCTATGCCCGGCTTCACCGCCGTCTACTGCGGCACCGTGGACTGCCCGCACCACCAGCACCCCGCGCCGGGCGGCGACGTCGTCGGTGCGGCGCTGCAGGGCGCGGTCCGGCGCTGCCCCCATGCCGTGCTCGTGCGGACGGCCTGCCTCGCGGGCCCGGCCTGCGCCCACGGCACGGCGCCGCACGGGGCGGGCGCCCTGGTGCTCGTCCAGCCCTGCGGCCACGACCGGACGCCCACCGGCCCGCCCGTCGTCGCCGGCCCGCTGCACGAGCCCGCCGACGTCGACGACCTCTGCGCCTGGCTGACCGCCGGCGCCCACCACCCGCCGCCGGAGCACCTGCGCGCCGGCTGAGGGTGGGTGTGGCAACGTCGGGGCGTGACGGACGTGCGGGCCGCCCGGACCGCCACCCGCGCGGGCGCGGTGGTCATGGTGCTCGTCGGACAGTTCTCGGTGCAGTTCGGCGCCACGGCCGCGACCGGGCTGTTCGCCCGGGTGGGGCCGCTCGGCGCGGTGGCTCTGCGGCTGGCGTTCGCGTCGCTGGTGCTGCTCGCGGTGTGCCGGCCGCGCGTGCGGCACCTCGGCCGTCGCGACCGGGCGCTGGTGGTCGGGTTCGGCGTCGCCCTGGCCGGCATGAACTCCCTGATCTACGAGGCGATCGCGCGCATCCCGCTGGGGGCGGCCGTGACGCTCGAGGTGCTGGGCCCGCTGGTGCTCTCGGTCGCCGCGTCGCGCCGCGCGTCGAGCTGGCTGTGGGCGGCGCTCGCGCTGGCCGGCGTGGCGCTCCTGGGGCGCGGCGACCTCGACTCCCTGACGCCCGCCGGTGTCCTGTTCGCGCTGGGTGCCGCCACGATGTGGGCGGCCTACATCCTCGCGTCGCAGCAGGCCGGCGGGCGCTTCGACCGTCTCGACGGCCTCGCCCTGGCCATGACCGTCGGTGCCGTCCTCACCGTGCCCCTCGGCGTCGTCGCGGGCGGTGCGGCCATGGTCGATCCCGTGGTGCTGGGCTGGGGCGCTGCGGTGGCGCTGCTGTCCTCGCTGGTGCCCTACAGCCTCGAGCTCGTCGCGCTGCGGCGGCTGCCCGCCTCGGCGTTCTCGGTGCTCATGAGTCTGGCGCCGGCGATCGCCGCCACGGCGGGGTTCGTGGTCCTGGGCCAGGAGGTCACGCCGCTCTCCGCCCTGGCCATCGCGCTGGTGATCGCCGCGAGCATCGGCGCCGTGCGGGCGTCCCGGCCGGCCCGCGACGAGCTCGGTGCCGGCCGGTGAGCCCGGATGCTCACCAGGTGTCGACGATCGGGTGCCGGGGCGGCAGCTCGCCGCTCGCGGTGTCGAGGGCGGCCAGCACGACGTCGCGGGTCGCGGCTGGATCGACCACGTCGTCGACCTCGAACACGCTCGCCACCGACAGGCCCTTGCCGCGCTCGTAGTACTCGGCGACGAGCTCGTCGAAGCGGGCCTGCCGCGCCGCCCCGGACAGGGCCTCGAGCTCCTGGCGGTACCCGAGGTGCACCGCGCCCTCGAGGCCCATGCCGCCGAACTCGCCGGTGGGCCACGCCGCGGTCATCACCGGCCGGTGCAGGTGGCCCCCGGCCATCGCCATCGCGCCGAGCCCGTAGCCCTTGCGGAGCACGACGAGCACCAGCGGCACGCGCGCGTTGGCCCCGGCGACGAACATCCGCGAGAAGTGGCGGACGGTCGCCGTGCGCTCGGCGTCGGGGCCGACCATGAAGCCCGGGGTGTCGCACAGCGACACCACCGGCAGCCCGCGCGCGTCGCAGAGCTGCAGGAACCGCGCCGCCTTGTCCGCCGCGGGCGCGTCGATGGCGCCGCCGAGGTGGCGCGGGTCGTTGGCGAGCACGCCGACGACGCGGCCCCCGATCCGGGCGAAGGCGGTGACCATCCCGACGCCGAACCCGGGTCGCAGCTCCAGGACGCTCTCCGGATCGGCGAGCGTGTGCAGGACGCGGCGCACGTCGTAGACCCGCAGCCGGTTCTCGGGCACGGCGTGGCGCAGGACGCGCTGGTCGTGCGGCGCCGGCGCCGCGACCGCGTCGGTGAGGCCCAGGTAGCGCTTCGCCACGGCGACCGCCGCGGCCTCGTCGTCGACCAGCACGTCGACGACGCCGTTGGGCCCCTGGACCTCGGCGGGGCCGACGTCACCCGGCGCGACCGTCCCGAGCCCGCCGCCGGCGATCATCGCCGGGCCGCCCATGCCGAGGGAGAGGTCGCGGGTGCCGACGATGAGGTCGGCGCACCCGGCGAGCGCGGCGTTGCCCGCGAAGCAGTACCCGGCGACGATCGCCACCGACGGCACCCGGCCGGACAGCTGGGCGAACAGGGCGAAGGTGGTGACGTCGAGGCTCGCGACCGCGGTGGTGTCGGTGTCGCCGGGACGCCCGCCGCCGCCCTCGGCGAAGAGCACGACGGGCAGGGCGTGCTCGAGCGCGAGGCGCAGCAGCCGGTCGGTCTTGGCGTGGTTCAGCACGCCCTGGGTGCCGGCCAGCACGGTGTAGTCGTAGGCCAGGACGGCGACGCGGCGGCCGTCGACGGTCCCGGTGCCGGTGACGATGCCGTCGGCGGGCGTGCGCTCGACGAGGTCGTCGACCGGGCGCCGCCGGCGCTGGGCGGCCAGCGCCAGCGCGCCGTACTCGACGAAGCTGCCCTCGTCGAGGAGGTCGGCGAGGTTCTCCCGGGCGGTGCGCCGGCCGACCTCGCGGCGCTTCGCCACCGCCCCCGGGCGGGCCTCGTCGGTGGTGCGGCGGTGGCGCTCGAGCGACTCGGCGAGGTCGGGACGGACGTGGTCCGGGTCCGGGGCGTCCTCGGCGGCGGCCGCGCCGGCGTCCACGTCGCCGGGGCGCAGCACGGCGAGCACCGCCCCGGCCGGCACCTCGTCGCCGACCGCCACCCGCACGTCGGCGACCTCGCCGGCCACCTCGGCGGCGACGACGTGCTCCATCTTCATGGCCTCGAGCACCACCAGCGCTGCGCCCGCCGCCACCGTCGCGCCGGGCGCCTGCTCGACGGCGACGACGACGCCGGCGGTCGGCGCCCGGACGCCGACGGCATCGCCGAGATCGGGGGCCTCGTCGGGGGCCGGGTCCGCCAGCTCGCGCGCGTGCCGGTCGACGAACCCGGTGTCGAGCCCGCCGCTGACCAGCGCCGGGTACTCGAGCAGCGCCGTCAGCACCCCGAGGTTGGTGGGGACGCCCGCGACGTCGAACGCCTCCAGCGCCCGGACGGCCCGGCGCGCGACGGTGGCGGTGTCGCCGTGCGGGTCGTGCACGACGACCTTGGCCAGCAGCGGGTCGTAGCGCGGGCTGACGGCGTACCCGGCGTGGCCGTGCGTCTCGATGCGCACGCCGCGCCCGGTCGGCGGGGTGAAGCGCTCCAACGTCCCGGCCTGCGGTGTGACGCCCCCGTCCGGTCGCAGGGTCTCGGTGCACACCCGGGCCTGGATCGCGGTGCCGCGGACGCCGGGCACCGGGTCGAGCCCGGCGCCGCGGAGGTCGGCGCCGTCGGCCAGGCGCAGCTGCGCGGCGACGAGGTCGAGCCCGAGCACCTCCTCGGTGACGGTGTGCTCGACCTGCAGGCGCGGGTTGACCTCGAGGAACGCGGTCGTCGTGCCGTCGACCAGGAACTCGACGGTCGCGAGCCCGCGCAGCCCCACCCCGGCGACGACCCGCCGGGCGGCGTCGTGCAGGCGCTCGCGCACCGCCGCGTCGAGGGCCGGCGACGGCGCGATCTCGATCAGCTTCTGGTGGCGTCGCTGGGCGCTGCAGTCGCGGTCGGAGAGCACGACGACGTCGGTGCCGTCGCCCGCGACCTGCACCTCGACGTGCCGCGCGCGGGGGAGGTACCGCTCGACGAGGACGGCGGGGTCGCCGAACGTGGCCGCGGCCTCGGACGACGCGCGCGCCAGGGCGTCGTCGAGGTCGTCGGCGGCGTGCACCGTGCGCATCCCGCGCCCGCCGCCGCCGGCCACCGCCTTGACGACCACGGCGCCGACCCGCGCCAGCAGCTCCCCGGCCGACTCCGGGGACGCGGCCTCGAGGACGTCGACGCCCACGGAGCGGGCGTGCTGCCGCGCCCGGGACTTGTCGCCGAAGAGCTCCAGCACCCCGGGGTCGGGCCCGACGAAGGTGATCCCGGCGTCGGCGCACGCGCGGGCGAGGGCCGCGTTCTCGGCGAGGAAGCCGTAGCCGGGGTGGAGCGCGTCTGCGCCGGTCGTCGTCGCCGCGGCGACCACGGCCGCGACGTCGAGGTAGGCGGCCGGGCCGGTACCGGGCAGCTCGACGGCGTCGTCGGCGGCGGCGACGTGGCGGGTGGCGCGGTCGTCGGCGGGGGCGACGGCGACCGTCTCCAGGCCCAGGTCGGCCGCCGCGGCCAGCACCCGCAGCGCGACCTCGCCGCGGTTGGCGACCAGCAGGCGCCTCATCTCGAACGCTCGATGGCGTCCAGCAACCGCGCGCGGACGGCGGCGCCGCGGTCGGCGAAGGCGCGCTGCGCGGCGGCGTACTCGGCCTTGCCCTCCGGGGTCTCGACGCGCACCGGCGCGTAACCGTGGGCGGCGAGGTCGTAGGGCGAGGCGCGCATGTCGAGCACGCGGATGTCGCGGGCGAGGGTGAACGCGTCGAGCAGCAGCTCGCCCGGCACGAGCGGCCCGAGCTTGTCGGCCCACTTGTAGAGGTCCATGCCCGCGTGCAGGCAGCCGGGCTGCTCGAGCTCGGCCTGGCGCTCCCGCGTCGGCGTCACGGCGTTGCGCGGCGCGGCCGCGCCGGTGAAGAAGCGGTAGGCGTCGTAGTGCGAGCAGCGCAGGCGGTGGGAGTCGACGACCTCGTCCGTGCCCGCCGCGCCGAGGCGCAGCGGGACGGGGTGCCGGGTGTGCTCGTCCCGGTAGACCATGGCCCACTCGTGCAGGCCGAAGCAGCCGAGCTGCGCCGGGCGCCCGGCCGTGGCCCGCAGCAGGCCGGCGACGAACGCGACCGTGCCCGCCCGCTCGGCGGCCAGCGCCGCGTGGTCGACGCGGACGCCCCCGGGGCCCGCCACGTAGTGGCGCCACGACGCGCGCTCGCCGGCGTCGGCGAGCACCACCCCGGCGCCCGGGTGCCAGCGGCGCAGCCGGGCCGGGCGGGTCGGGTAGTAGGTGTAGAGGAAGTCCTCGACGGGGTGCGCCTCGCCGCGGGCCCGGCGGTCGCGGTGCCCGGCGGTCAGGGCGTCGGCCCGCGCGGCGTGCGCGTCCGCGCGCGCCCGCCAGTCGCGGGCGTCCAGCACCTCCACCCGACCCATGCTGCCAGCGTCGGTTCGGTCCCCACCGCAGCGTCCCGTGCCTACGGTCGCACCGTGGCACCGCACACGGGGGACGTCGACATGGCCGCGGTGGGCGAGCTGCTCGCCGACCGCGCCCGCTGCCGCATGCTGCTCGCGCTCGCCGACGGCCGGGCGCTGCCGGCCAGCACGCTCGCCGACGAGGCCGGGGTCGCCCCGTCCACCGCGAGCGGGCACCTCGGGCGGCTCACCGCGCGCGGCCTGACCGAGGTCGTCGCCACCGGCCGCTACCGCTACTACCGGCTCGCGGGGCCGGAGGTCGCGCGGCTCGTCGAGGTCCTCGGGCGGATCGCGCCGGCCCGCCCCGTCCGGTCGCTGCGGGAGGGGACGCGGGCCCACGCGATGCGCCTGGCTCGTCGGTGCTACGACCACCTGGCCGGGCGGCTCGGCGTGGCCGTCACCGACGCGCTGCGCGAGCGGTCCTGGATCGAGGGCTCCGACGGCACGCCCGACCCCCACGAGCGTCGGGGCCACCAGCTGCCCGGCCCCGTGGCCGACGACGGCGCCTACCGCCTCACCGACACCGGCCGGGCGGGTCTCGCCGCGGCCGGGGTGGCGGTGCCCGCCGGCATGGCCGCGGTGCGCTGCTGCGTCGACTGGACCGAGCAGCGCCACCACCTCGCGGGCCCGCTCGCGACGGCGCTGCTCGCGCGGTTCGACGCGGACGGCTGGCTGCGCGCGACGCCCGGGCACCGCGCGCTGAAGGTCACCGACGACGGGGTCGCCGGCCTGGCCGAGCGGTTCGGGGTGGCCTGGCCGCCGCCCGCGGTCGATCTCGCGCGACGAGGGTCCGTCCAACGTGACGCGGGTAACACTGTGGGGTCACCCCTCGAAGGAGGTCACCGATGACCGAGCCCCAGGACACCGACCGCTCCACCGTCGTCCCCGACGCCGCCCCGTTGCACGGCCATGCCCCGGAGGGCGAGCTGAAGCCCGAGGACGTCCTCCCCATCGGGGACGCGAGCGAGACCGAGCACCTCGTGGACCGCGACCGGGACTGATCCCCGCACGGCGCCGGGACACCCACCGGGTGGATCCTGGCGCCGTGAGCGAGACGACCGACGCCGCTGCCGCCGACACCGCCGCGGAGACCCGCGAGCCCGAGCCCGGCGACCGCGCCACCGGGCTCGGCTCGTGGCCCGGGACCGACCAGCGGGAGGCGGCGCGGACGGTGGTCGGCGAGGTGCCCGGCCTGCCCTACGTGCCCGAGCTGCCGGCGCGCGGCGTCGGCGCGGACGTGATCGGCCGGGCGGCGGGCATGCTCGTCGACATCGCGGTCGAGGTGTGGCCGTCGGGCTACCGCGTGGTGCGCCGCCCCGGCGGCGACCACCGCCGGGCCCAGGAGCTGCTCGCCCGCGACGTCGACGCCCTCGACGAGGCGCTCGGCGAGGCCGGGGCGACGCCGCCCGCGGTGAAGTGCCAGGTCGCGGGGCCGTGGACGCTCGCCGCCGGCGTCGAGCTGCACTCGGGGCACCGGGTGCTCACCGACCGGGGTGCGGTCGCCGAGTTCGCCGCGAGCCTCGCCGAGGGCCTGCGCGAGCACGTCGCCCGGATCGCGCGGCGGACGGGTGCACCGGTGGTCGTCCAGTTCGACGAGCCGACCCTGCCCGCTGTGCTCGCCGGGACGCTCACGACGCCCTCGGGCTACGGCACCGTCGGCGCGGTGCCGGGCGCCGAGGCCCGCTCGCTGCTCGCCGACGCGGTCGCCGGCGCCCGGGCGGCCGGGGCCGCCGCGGTCACGCTGCACTGCTGCCACCCCACCCCGCCGCTGGCCCTGCTGGGCGCGACCGGCGCGGACGCGCTGGCCGTCGACCTGGGGGCGCTGGGCGGTGCCGACGCGCCGGGGGAGGTCCTCGACGCGCTCGGCGAGGTCTGGGAGGCCGGGACCGAGCTGTGGCTCGGGATCGTGCCGTCGACCGACCCGACGTCCCGCCCGGAGCTCGAGGGGCTCGCCCGCCCCGCCCTCGACCTCGCCGACCGCCTCGGCTTCGACCGCGCCCGGCTCGCCGACCGCGCAGTGGTCACCCCGGCCTGCGGCCTCGCGGGCGCGACCCCGGCCTGGGCGCGGCGGGCGACCGCCACCACCGTCGAGCTGGCACGGGCGTTCGCCGACCCGCCCGAGGGCTGGTGATGTACTGCGGTTCGTGCGGATCGGACTGGTGGGCGGCGGGTTCGCGGCCCTGCGCGGCGCGCTGGAGACGGCCTTCGACGACGCCGGCTGGACGGGCGTCGAGATCGTCGACGTCCCCGTCGCGGTGCCCGACGGCGGCCTCGAGCACGTCGACGTCCTCTGCCCGATGGGCAGCACGATCTCCGGCGCGCTGATGGACGCGACGACGCCGGTGATGATCCAGCAGTTCGGGGTCGGCCTCTCGGGCGTCGACCTCGACGCGGCCGCCGCGCGCGGGCTGCCGGTCGACAACGTCTCCGGGGCGGAGTCCGGCAACGCCGTCGCGGTCGCCGAGATCGCGCTGCTGCACCTGCTCGCGCTGCTGCGCCGCTTCGAGGACGCACGCGCGAACGTGGCGAAGGAGCTGGTGGGGGAGCCGTCGGGCCGGACGCTGGCCGGGCGCACCGTCGGGGTGCTCGGCGTCGGCGACATCGGTGCCGAGGTGATCACCCGGCTGCGCGCGTTCGGCGCCGAGGCCGTCGGGGTCGGCCGGCGGCCCCGGGCCGAGACGCCGCGGGCGGTGGATCTCCTCGACGACGCGCACTACCACCGCACCGGCGAGCTGACCGCCGCCCTCGCGCGCTGCGACGACCTCGTCGTCGCCTGCCCGCTCACGCCGGAGACCCGCGGGATCGTGGGCGCTGCGGCGCTCGCTGCGCTGCGCCCCGGCGGCCACGTCGTCAACGTCGCGCGGGGGCCGGTCGTCGACCACGACGCCCTGCTCGAGGCCCTGCGCTCCGGGCACGTCGCCGGCGCGGGCCTCGACGTGACGTGGACCGAGCCGATCGACCCCCACGACCCGCTGTTGGCCGAGAACGTCGCCGTCACCCCGCACGTCGGGGGCGTCACCGACACGTCCTACGCGGGCATCGCGGCCGGGTTCGTCGCGTCGCTGGAGCGCCACCTGGGCCGGTGAACGGAGGGGTTCGCCGTCGGGGGGCCGGGCTAACCTCGGCCGCGTGACCAGCGAGACCGCACCGATCGCGGCCGGGGACGTGCCCACCGACGCCGCGGCACGCCACCGCGAGCTGTCGGAGGTCGTGTCCGACCACCAGTTCCGCTACTACGTGCTCGACGCCCCGATCGTCACCGACGGCGAGTTCGACGAGCTGTTCGGCGAGCTGCAGCGCCTCGAGGAGCAGTACCCGTCGCTGGTCACGCCCGCGTCGCCGACGCAGCGGGTCGGGGGCGGGTTCTCCACCGACTTCGTCGCGGTCGACCACCTCGAGCGCATGCTCTCGCTCGACAACGCGTTCACGGGCGAGGAGCTGCGCGAGTGGGTGCTGCGGGTGCAGCGCGAGCTCGACTTCCCCACCGAGGAGCTGCTCTACCTCTGCGAGCTCAAGATCGACGGCCTGGCCGTCAACCTGCTCTACGAGGACGGCCACCTCACGCGCGCTCTCACGCGCGGCGACGGGCGCACGGGCGAGGACATCACGCTCAACATGCGCACCCTGGCCGACGTGCCCACCGAGCTCACGGGCACCGACGAGTTCCCGGTGCCCGAGCTGATGGAGGTCCGCGGCGAGGTCTTCTTCCGCGTGGAGGACTTCGAGGAGCTCAACGCCGGGCTCGTCGCGGCCGGCAAGCAACCGTTCGCCAACCCCCGCAACTCTGCGGCCGGCTCGCTGCGCCAGAAGGACCCGCGGGTCACCGCCACGCGCCCGCTGCGCCTGATCTGCCACGGGCTGGGTCGGCGCCGGGGCTTCACCCCGGAGCGCCAGTCGCAGGCGTACGACGCCCTCGCCGCCTGGGGCCTGCCGGTGTCGACGCACACGCGGGTGCTGCACGGCGTCGACGCGGTCATCGAGCACACGCGCTACTGGGGCGAGCACCGCCACGACGCCGAGCACGAGATCGACGGTGTCGTGGTGAAGGTCGACGACGTCGCGCTGCAGCGCCGCCTCGGCTCCACGTCGCGGGCGCCGCGCTGGGCGATCGCCTACAAGTACCCGCCCGAGGAGGCCACCACGACGCTGCGCAACATCAGCGTCAACGTCGGGCGCACGGGCCGCGTGACGCCGTTCGCGGAGATGGACCCGGTGCTCGTCGCGGGGTCGACGGTGTCGATGGCGACGCTGCACAACGCGGGCGAGGTCGAGCGCAAGGGCGTCCTCATCGGCGACCGGGTGGTCATCCGCAAGGCCGGCGACGTCATCCCCGAGGTGCTCGGGCCGGTGGTCGAGGCCCGCACCGGCGACGAGCACGCGTTCGTCATGCCGACCCACTGCCCCGAGTGCGGCACCGAGCTGCGCCAGATGCGCGAGGGCGACAAGGACCTCCGCTGCCCGAACTCCCGCTCCTGCCCCGCCCAGCTCCGGGAGCGCCTGTTCCACGTCGCGGGCCGGGGCGCGTTCGACATCGAGGTGCTCGGCTACGAGGCGGCGACCGCGCTGCTCGACGCCGGGGTGGTGCACGACGAGGGCGACGTCTTCGGGCTCACGGAGGACGACCTCATCCGGGTCGACCTCTTCCGCACCAAGGCCGGCGCCGTCTCGGCCAACGGCCGCAAGCTGCTGGCCAACCTGGAGACCGCGAAGCAGCGCCCGCTGTGGAAGGTGCTCGTCGGCCTCTCGATCCGCCACGTCGGGCCCACGGCCGCGCAGGCCCTCGCCCGCCACTTCCGGTCGATCGACGCCATCGACGCCGCCACCGAGGAGGAGCTGGCGGCCGTCGACGGCGTCGGGCCGACGATCGCGGCCGCGGTGCGCGAGTGGTTCTCCGTCGACTGGCACCGCGAGGTCGTCGAGAAGTGGCGCTCGGCCGACGTGGCGCTGGCCGAGGAGATCGACGAGTCGGTGCCCCGCACCCTCGAGGGCCTCTCGATCGTCGTCACCGGCTCGCTGCCCACCCTCTCGCGCGACGAGGCCAAGGAGGCGATCCTCGCCCGCGGCGGCCGGGCCGCCGGGTCGGTGTCGAAGAAGACGGCGTTCCTGGTGGTGGGCGACGAGCCCGGCTCCAAGTACGACAAGGCCGTCGCCGCGGGCGTCCCGATCCTCGACGAGGACGGCTTCCGGGTGCTGCTCGAGCAGGGTCCCGACGGCGCCCGGGACGCCGCGGTGCCCCCCGCCGGCGCCGAGCCCGGGGAGGCCCCTGACGGGGGGTGACGCGGTGCACCCGACGGGTGGCGGGCGTGCCCCCGACGGCGTCGGGCACACTCGCACCGTCGGGTGACACGGCGTGCGGCGACCGGGTGGCGTCACGTCGCGGCACCGGCCGCTGTCCGGTTGGCGTTGCCCTCGCCGCCGGGAGCGTCGAAGCTGGACACCCCGGGACGACGTGCACGGCGAGGGGAGGGACGCCGCGGTGCTGCAGTGCTGCCCCAACGGTGCGCGCCCTGCCGACGTGTACCCCGCCGTCCCGATGAGCCCCCGGCACCTCGCGCGCGACGCCAAGGCGGTCGCCGCGCTCGGCGTCGAGAGCCTGCACGTGCACCCCCGCGACCGCGACGGGCAGGAGAGCCTCGACCCGCGGGTGATCGGCACCGTGGTCGACGCGATCCGGCGCGAGACCCCGGAGCTCGAGATCGGCGTCACCACGGCGCGCTGGGTCGAGCCCGACCCCCTGAAGCGCACCGAGATCATCGGCCACTGGGGCCGCCTGCCCCGCCACGCGCGGCCCGACGTCGCGTCGGTGAACGTCCACGAGCGCGGCTGGCAGCGCGTGTGCGCGGCCCTCGACGCGGCGGACATCGGCGTCGAGCTGGGCGTGTGGACCACCGGCGACGCCGTGCAGCTCAAGCAGGCCGGCCTGCCGCGCGGCACCGTCCGCGTGCTGGCCGAGGTCACCGTCACCGACCCGGACACCGCGGTGGCCGAGGCCGTCCGGATCCTCAAGGCGCTCGGCCCGGTGCCGGCGCCGATCCTGCTGCACGGCGAGGAGGCGGGCGCCTGGCCCGTCCTCGAGTACGCCCAGCGCAACAACCTCGACACCCGCATCGGCTTCGAGGACACCCTCAAGGGCCCGGACGGCACCTGGCTGGCCACCGGCAACGAGGAGCTCGTGCGCTACGCCCTGGGCAAGGACGTCGGCCAGCGCTGGGACCGCCGCCGCAACGGCTCGCGCAGCGGCGGCCTGCGCGCGTCGTCCCTGTGGCCGGGGTCGCGCGCCGAGCACCGCCGCTGACCGACCCCCTAGCCGGTGATCGTCGCGACGATCCCGGCGAGGTGGGACAGCCGCGCGAGCTCGGAGGGCCGGAAGGCGGGTCCTCCCGGGCGCCCGACGACGACGACGCGCTCCGGGCGCCCGACGGGGGCGGCGGCGAGCTCGGTGTCGAGGTCGGTCCAGGCCGAGGGGACGGTGTGGCCCGCGGCCGGGTCCAGCACGGCGGCCTTGTCGAGGGGGAGCCAGGGCAGGTCGACGGCCTCGGTCTCGGGGGCGGCGGCGCTCGAGGCCCGCCGGCATACGCGGGTGCCCTCCCCGGTGGCCTCCGTGACCAGGGCCCACGCCGAGCGGAACAGGCGCGGCACGCCCTCGGCCAGCAGGGCGACGCCGTCCTCGGGGCGCGCGGCGATCGCCTCGACCAGCTCCAGCTCGCGCGTGGTGTCCAGCGCGCCGGCGAAGGGACGCACCGACTCGACGACGACGCCGTGTACCGCCTCCGCGGCGGTGATGAGCACGTCGGGCGGGCGGGAGCTGGGCATGTCGACCACCAGGTCGTCGACCGCCGAGCCGGCGCCGCGCTCCACCACGTCGACGGACAGGATGTCCGCGCCCTCGGCGCCGAGTGCCGAGGCGAGCGCCCCGAGCGTGCCGGGGCGGTCGGGCAGCACCACGCGCAGCAGGTAGGTCACGGCCCTCCTCGACTCCCCGCACCGGCGGTCCGGCGCACGTCCCGCCGGCTCCGACGGCGGGGCACGGGGGTGTACCCGACCGGGGAGCAGCGATCGCGCCTCGGGGTGGTCCGCCGAGGCGTCCCGTCGGCGGGACCGGCGCATCCTCCCAGGCCGACCCCCGCCGGGGCGAGCCGCTGATCACCGCCCGTCGGCGGCCGGATGCCGGAATCCTCGTCGAGGCGCTGGTCGGCGCGGTCCTAGACTGGATGTCCGCGGCCGGCAGACGCAGTGCAGCGCGCGACCCGGCCCGCCGTGCATCCACCCCGGAGGGACATGTCCGACATCACCCGCGACGACGTCGCCCACCTCGCCCGCCTGGCCCGGCTCGCCGTCTCCGACGAGGAGCTCGACGTGTTCTCGAGCCAGATCGACGCGATCGTCGACACCGTGTCGCGCGTCGGCGAGATCCCCGACGACGTCCCGCCGACCGCGCAGGTGGTGCCGCAGACGAACGTGCTGCGCCGGGACGTGAGGGAGCCGTCGCTGTCGAACGCGGCCGCGCTCTCCGGGGCGCCCGCCGCCGAGGAGGGCCGCTTCCGCGTGCCGAGGATCCTGGGGGAGGGCGCATGAGCGACACGCGGGACACGCAGCGGAGCGGAGCTGGCCCCGTCGACTCCGACCTGGTGTCCCTCGACGCGGGCGAGCTCGCGCGCCGCATCCACGCCGGCGAGGTCTCGTCGGTCGAGGTCACGCGCGCCCACCTCGAGCGCATCGAGGCGGTGGACGGCGGCATCCACGCCTTCCTGCACCTCGACGCCGAGGGCGCGCTGGCCGCGGCCGAGGCCGCCGACCGCGCCATCGCCGACGGCGGGCCCGTCTCGCCGCTGGCCGGGGTGCCGGTCGCGGTGAAGGACAACCTGACCACCACGGACATGCCCACCACGTGCGGGTCGCGCATCCTCTCCGGTTGGCGCCCGCCGTACGACGCCACCGTCGTCAAGCGCCTGCGCGCCGCCGGGCTCGTCCCGCTGGGCAAGACCAACCTCGACGAGTTCGCCATGGGCAGCTCGACCGAGAACTCCGCGTTCGGCCCGACCCGCAACCCGTGGGACACGACCCGCATCCCCGGCGGGTCCGGCGGCGGGTCGTCCGCGTCGGTCGCCGCGGGCGAGTCGCCGCTGGCGCTCGGCTCGGACACCGGCGGCTCGATCCGCCAGCCCGGCGCCGTCACCGGCACGGTCGGGGTCAAGCCGACCTACGGCACCGTGTCCCGCTACGGGCTGGTCGCCTTCTCGTCGTCGCTGGACCAGGTCGGGCCGTGCGCGCGGTCGGTGCTCGACGCGGCCCTGCTGCACGAGGTCGTCGGCGGCCACGACCCGTGCGACCAGACCTCCGTCGACGCGCCCCTGCCCCCGGTCGTCGAGGCCGCGCTGGCCGGCGCCCGCGGCGACCTCGCGGGCGTCCGGGTCGGCGTCGTCGCCGAGTTCTCCGGCGAGGGCTACCAGCCCGGCGTGCTCGCGGCGTTCACCGACGCGGTGCGCACCCTGGGCGAGCTGGGCGCCGAGGTCGTCGAGGTGTCGTGCCCGGCGTTCTCCTACGCCCTGCCGGCGTACTACCTCATCGCCCCGAGCGAGGCGTCGAGCAACCTCGCCCGCTTCGACGCCATGCGCTACGGCCTGCGGGTGGGCGACGACGGCGAGCACGCGGCCGACGAGGTGATGTCGCTGACGCGCGAGGCCGGGTTCGGGGCCGAGGTCAAGCGCCGCATCATGATCGGCACCCACGCCCTGTCGGCCGGGTCGTACGACGCCCTCTACGGCAAGGCGCAGAAGGCGCGGACGTTGATCGTCCGCGACTTCACCGCGGCGTTCGAGACGTGCGACGTGCTGGTCTCGCCGACCACGCCGACGACGGCGTTCCCGCTGGGGGAGCGCACCGACGACCCGCTGGCGATGTACCTGGCCGACCTCTGCACGATCCCGTCCAACCTCGCGGGCAACGCGGCGCTGTCGGTGCCGTGCGGGCTCTCGGCGGACGACGGGCTGCCCGTCGGCCTGCAGGTGATGGCGCCGGCGCTCGCCGACGACCGCGCCTACCGGGTCGCCGCGGCCTACGAGGTCGCCCGCGGCGCCGGCGACCACCCCCGCATCCCGGAACTGCGTGCCCTGGAGACCTCGCGATGACGGCCACGGTCGAGTCCGCCCCGTACACGGTGGAGGAGGTCTGCGAGCAGTTCGACCCCGTCATGGGGCTCGAGGTGCACGTCGAGCTCAACACCGCCACGAAGATGTTCTGTGGCTGCGCGAACGCCTTCGGCGCCGAGCCGAACACCCACGTCTGCCCGGTCTGCCTGGGCCTGCCCGGCGCGCTGCCGCGGGTCAACGGCACGGCGGTCGAGTCCGCCGTCAAGATCGGCCTGGCGCTGAACTGCCACGTCCGGGAGCGCTCCGGCTTCGCCCGGAAGAACTACTTCTACCCGGACATGCCGAAGAACTTCCAGATCTCCCAGTACGAGGACCCGATCGTCTTCGACGGGTACCTCGACGTGCCGCTCGACGACGGCACGACCTGGCGCGTGGAGATCGAGCGCGCGCACATGGAGGAGGACACCGGCAAGTCCCTGCACATCGGCGGGGCCACCGGTCGCATCCACGGCGCGGACTACTCGCTGCTGGACTACAACCGCTCCGGCGTCCCGCTGATCGAGATCGTCACCAAGCCGATCGTCGGCGCCGGCGTGCGGGCCCCCGAGGTCGCACGTGCCTACGTCACGGCCCTGCGCGACGTCCTGCGCGGCCTGGGCGTCTCCGACGTGCGGATGGACCAGGGCTCGATGCGCTGCGACGCCAACGTCTCGCTCAAGCCCAAGGGCACCGAGGAGTTCGGCACCCGCACCGAGACCAAGAACGTCAACTCGCTGCGCTCGGTGGAGCGGGCGGTGCGCTACGAGATGGGCCGCCACGCGGGCGTCCTGCTCTCCGGGGGCACCATCCGCCAGGAGACGCGACACTTCGACGAGCAGTCGGGCACCACGTCGCCGGGCCGGCCGAAGGAGACCTTCGCCGACTACCGCTTCTTCCCCGAGCCCGACCTCCCGCCGCTGGAGCCGTCGCGCGACTGGGTGGAGACGCTGCGCGCGGGCCTGCCGGAACGCCCGTGGGAGCGCCGCGCGCGCATCCAGACCGAGTGGGGGCTCTCCGACGAGGAGCTGCGCGACCTCGTCAACGCCGACGCGCTCGACCTCGTCGCCGACACCGTGGACGCCGGCGCCCCGCCGGAGGCCGCCCGGTCCTGGTGGGTGTCCTACCTCGCCCAGCAGGCCAACACCGCCGGGGTGACGCTGCCCGAGCTCGCGATCACCCCGGCCCAGGTCGCCCGCGTGGTGGCGCTGGTGGCCGAGGGCACGCTGACCAACAAGCTGGCCCGCCAGGTCGTCGACGGCGTCCTCGCGGGCGAGGGCGAGCCGGACGACGTGGTCGCCGGCCGCGGGCTCGCGGTCGTCAGCGACGAGAGCGCCCTGACCGCCGCGGTCGACGAGGCCCTGGCCGCCCAGCCCGACATCGCCGAGAAGATCCGGGCGGGCAAGACCAAGGCTGCGGGCGCGATCGTCGGCGCGGTGATGAAGGCCACGCGGGGGCAGGCCGACGCGGCCCGTGTGCAGGAGCTCGTCCTCGAGCGCTGCCGCTGACCAAGATCTGGATCATGTTTTCCGTGATCTACCCGTAACCCGAACGAGTTCCTCCCGTTGGGGGATTCAGGGAGCAGCGTGTAGCGGCTTCTCGACCGGGCGTCACACTGGATCGTTCCTGTGCGTCCGTCCGGTTCATCCCCCGACGCCACACGAACCACAGGAGGGTCCGAATGGGTGCACACCGTGCCCGTCAGACCAGCACGGTCGGCAAGGTCGCCGGCCGGGGTGCGCTGACCGCCGCGGCAGCTCTCGCGCTGACCGGCGGTACCGCGTCGTTCGCGTTCGCCGCCGAGGCGCCGAACCTCGACAACACCACGCACACCCTGCGCGACGTTGCCCAGAGCAACGCCGAGAGCCTGCGGGAGCTGCCGAGCACCGACGCCCCCACCACGGTCAAGGGCGCCGAGGAGCTCGTCGGTGGCCACGTGTCGGCCGGCCAGCACGACGTCAACCGCATCACCTCCGCGGTGACCTCGGACCTGCAGACCGCCGCCAACGACAACGGCATCCCGGTCGGCAGCCGCGCCACCGACACCGAGCAGGAGCTCTCCGGCGCGGGCAACCGCCTCGCCGGGCACCTGCACGACGCCACCGGCAGCGGGGCGCACCAGATCGACGACGCGATCGCCTCGCACGGCTCGAGCCTCATGTCGTTCGGCGGCGGCGACAGCGACGACTGAGCTCGCACCGCGTCACGGCCTGACCCGCTCCCCAGGTCAGGAGCACCGGCCCCGTTCCTCCCCACCCCGAGGTGGAGGAGCGGGGCCGTCGTGTTGCCCGGGTCCCGTGCGGGCAGCGGCCCTAGTCCGCCCCGCTCGCGCCGCCCGAGGGCGGGCGGATGCGCACGACGCGGTCGTCGGTGGGCGTGACCGGCCCGCCGCCGCCCTTGTTCGCCGTGGTGAACCAGATGAGGCCGTCCGAGGCCACGTCCGAGCCGGTGATCCGGCCGTAGGTGCCCTGCAGGACGGCCTGGGGCGTGCCGACGAACGCGCCCTGGGGCGTCGGGCGCAGCACGAACATGGCGCTCGAGCCCTGCAGGCCGACGACGAGCGTGCCCGGCAGCGCGGCGCAGCCGGCGACGCCGGGGCGGTCGGGCCAGGTCCACGCGGGCGACGCGGCGGCTTCCGCGCCCGGCGCGACGCCGGGGCGCACGGCGAGCAGGACGTCGCGGGCCCCGGCGCGGTCGGTCACCCAGCTGACGTTCGTCGCGGGGTCCGGGCAGACGTCGCCCGGCGAGTGCAGCCCGCTGCCCACGATCGGCGAGCCGGCCGGCGTCCCGGGCGCCGGGCGGCCGAACGGGTCGATGCGCAGCAGCTTGCCCGCCAGCGAGGTGGGCGATGTGGCGGCCGCCGGGTCACCGGCGTCGCCGGTGGCCACGAGCAGCGTCCCGTCGGGCTCGACGCCGACCGCGCCGCGGTTGCCCGACGGGCCGCGGGGGATGCCGGTCAGCACCGGCTTGGGCACGTCGCCGGGCGCGATGCGGAAGACGGCGTTCCCGCCCGCGGTGGTGGCGTAGGCGTAGATGAGCTGGTCCTCGGCGTAGCTCGGCGACAGCACCAGGCTCGAGAGCCCGCCGTCGCCCGCGGCGTCGACCGGCACGGTCGCGACCGGCTCCGGGGGCTCGTCGGGCGCGACGCGCAGGATGCGCCCGGTGGTGCGCTCGGCGACGAGCGCCGCCTGCCCGCCCGGCAGCGTCACCACGGCCGAGAGCGGCGCGAGGCAGGTCGCGACCACCTGCGGGTCGGGGTCGACGCACGGCGGGGGCACCGAGGGCCCGGACTGGCCCGGCGGGGGCGTCGGCTCCCCGGTGTCGGGCGACTGCGGCTGCGGCGCGCGCTCGGCCGACAGGTCGGGGCGCTCCCGCCAGGGCTGCGAGCCGGCGTCCGGGAACTGCGCGCACCCGGCCAGCACCGCGGCGAGCAGCGCGACGACGAGCGCGACCCTGCGCGCCGGACCGGACACGGCTCGACACAGTAGGCGTCCCGTGATCTGTCGGCCGTGAGACGGGGTCCTCTCGGGGAGTAGCGTCCGCCGACCGTGAGCCCCGAACCCGTGACCGTCCTGGTGCCCCACGCCGAGGGCGAGGCCGCCCTGTCCGACATCGACGGGCTCGAGCTCGTCCGCTACGACGAGCAGGCCGAGCAGCTGCCCGACGCCGCCGACCGAGCCGCGGTGCTCATCCCCGGCTTCCTAGCCACGAGCGACGCGCTGGAGCTGGTCGAGCGCTGCCCGCGCCTGCGGCTGGTGCAGCTGCTCTCGGCGGGCGCCGAGCTCTGGGTGGGCCGGCTGCCCGAGGGCGTGCAGCTCTCCGACTGCCAGGGCGCGCACGGCGGCGTCACCGCCGAGTGGGTGCTCGCGGCGACCCTGGCGGTGCTGCGCGAGATCCCGGGCTTCGTCCGGGCGCAGGACCAGGGCCGCTGGGACCAGCACGTGACCGACACCCTGACCGGCAAGCGGGTGCTGCTCGTCGGCGCGGGCGACCTCGCCGAGCAGACCGCCCGCCGGATGGAGACCTTCGACGTCGCCACGATCACCCGGGTCGGGCGCCGCGCCCGCGACGGCGTCCACGCCACCTCCGAGCTCCCCGACCTCCTGGGTGACCACGACGTCGTCGTCCTGCTCGTCCCCCTGACCGACGAGACGCGGGGCCTGGTCGACGCCGACTTCCTCGCGGCCATGCCCGACGGCGCGCTGCTGGTCAACGCCGCGCGGGGGCCCGTCGTCGACAGCGACGCCCTGCTCGAGGAGCTGCGCCGCGAGCGCCTGCGTGCGGTCGTCGACGTCGTGGACCCGGAGCCCCTGCCCGCCGACCACCCGCTGTGGACCGCCCCGAACCTGCTCATCACGCCCCACGTCGGGGGCAGCGTGCCCGGCCACCTCGAGCGCGCCTACCGCGTCGTGCACACCCAGCTCGAGGCCGTCGCGCGCGGGGAGGACCCGCCGAACCTGGTGACCAACGGCTACTGATACTTACTTGCCAGCGAACACGCAAGTATATAGAACGGAGGGGTGACCACGCGACGGGCGTGGCCCGACGGGGAGCAGGTGGGTCATGACGGCGTGGACGAGCGTCAGCAGCGGGGCGGGCGAGGAGATCGTGGGCGTGCGGGTGGACGACGGGGACCCGTTCGCGGTGCTCACCCTGGGGCGGCACACGGCGGTGCTCACGCGCGACGAGTGCCGCCGGATCGCCGACGCCCTGCGCGCGGCGGCGCTGCGGCGACCGCCGGCCTGAGCGCGCGGGTAGCGTCCGCGCCGTGGACCGCCCGATGGACGTCGGCGACCTGGTCGGCGCGTTCTTCGGGACGCTCTTCGTCGTCCTGAACGCCGGCCTGCTCGGTCCGGTCGGGCACGTCGTCGCCGCGTTGGTGGCCCTCGCCTGCGGCGTGACGGTCGTGGTCGCGTACCGGCGGGCCCGCCGCGGTACCGGGGACGCCGGGATGTTCCCGCTGACCCGGTCCTACCGGTTGATCGTCACCGTCGAGGTGGTGGCCCTGTTCGGCGGGGCGATCCTGCTCGGGCGCCTCGCGCCGCAGTTCTCGGTGCCGTGGGTGGTGCTGGTCGTGGGCGTGCACTTCCTGGCGCTCGCGCGCTGGTGGCTCGTCGGCGCCCGGCCGTTCCTGGTGCTCGGCGCGGTGCTGACGGTGGTCGCCCTCGCCCGGGCCGCCGTCGCGGCGGTGGGCGGCCCGGCATCGGCCCCGACGGCGGCGTTCGTGGCCGGCGTCGGCGCGGGGGTCGTCATGCTCGGCGGGACGACCCCGCGCGCTATCCGGTCCCTGCGGGGCGCCTGAGCCGCTGCTCAGACCGAGCGCACCGCGCCCGTCGCGCCGGAGGTGACGAGCTTCGCGTAGGCGCGCAGCGCGCTGGTCAGAGGCCGGTTCCGCTCGGCGGCGGGCTGCCACGGGCGCTCGGAGGCCTCCATCTTCGCGCGCCGCTCGGCGAGCACGTCGTCGTCGACGAGCAGCTCGATCCGCCGGGCGTCGACGTCGAGGAGGATCTCGTCGCCGTCCTGCACCAGCCCGATCGCGCCGCCGGCCGCGGCCTCGGGGGACACGTGGCCGACCGAGATGCCGCTGGAGCCGCCCGAGAACCGGCCGTCGGTGACCAGGGCGCACACCGCGCCGAGGCCCGCGCCCTTGAGGAACGCGGTCGGGTGCAGCATCTCCTGCATGCCGGGGCCGCCGGCCGGGCCCTCGTAGCGCACGACGAGCACGTCACCGGGCTGCACCTGGCGTCCGAGGATCACCGAGACGGCCTCCTCCTGGCTCTCCACCACGCGGGCGGGCCCGCGGAAGTGCCGCCCGTCGTCGGGCAGGCCGGCGCTCTTGATCACCGCGCCGTCGGGGGAGAGGTTGCCGCGCAGCACCGCGAGCCCGCCGTCGGCGGAGAACGCGTGCCCGACGTCCCTGATCACACCGCTGACGCCGTCCTGATCCAGCGAGGACCAGCGGTTGGTCGTGGAGAAGGGCTCGACGGTGCGCACACCGCCGGGGGCGGCGTGGAAGAGCTCCAGGGCCTGCTCGGAGGGCGACTCGGCGCGGATGTCCCAGGTGCCCAGCCACGCGTCGAGCGACCGCGCGTGGACCGCGTGCACGTCGCGGTGGAGCATCCCGCCGCGGTCGAGCTCGCCGAGGATGGCGGGGATGCCGCCGGCGCGGTGGACGTCCTCCATGTGGTGGTCCGAGTTCGGCGCCACCTTGGCCACGCACGGCACCCGCCGGCTGACCGCGTCGATGTCGGCGAGGGAGAAGTCGAGCCCGGCCTCGTGGGCCGCCGCGAGGATGTGCAGGACGGTGTTGGTCGAGCCGCCCATCGCGACGTCCAGCGCCATCGCGTTCTCGAACGCGTGCCGCGACGCGACCCGGCGCGGGAGCACCGACTCGTCGTCCTGCTCGTAGTACCGGCGGGCGAGGTCGACGACCGTGCGCCCGGCGTCGAGGAAGAGCCGGCGTCGGGCGGCGTGGGTGGCGAGCGTGGAGCCGTTGCCGGGCAGGGAGAGCCCGAGCGCCTCGGTGAGGCAGTTCATCGAGTTCGCGGTGAACATGCCCGAGCAGGACCCGCACGTCGGGCACGCCGAGCGCTCGACCTCGGTGAGGCCCTCGTCGCTGACCTGGGCGGACGCCGAGGCGGAGATCGCGGTGATGAGGTCGGTCGGCGCCTGGGCGACGCCGTCGACGACCACGGCCTTCCCGGCCTCCATCGGGCCGCCGGACACGAACACCGTGGGCACGTTCAGCCGCATCGCGGCGTTGAGCATGCCCGGGGTGATCTTGTCGCAGTTCGAGATGCACACCAGCGCGTCGACGGCGTGGCCCTGGACCATGTGCTCGACGGCGTCGGCGATCACCTCGCGGGAGGGCAGCGAGTGCAGCATCCCGCCGTGGCCCATGGCGATGCCGTCGTCCACCGCGATGGTGTGGAACTCGCGCGCGATCCCGCCGGCCTCGCGCACCGCGCCCGCCACGAGCTCCCCCAGCTCCTTGAGGTGCACGTGCCCGGGCACGAACTGGGTGTAGGAGTTGGCGATCGCGACGAGCGGCTTGCCGAAGTCGGAATCGGTGAGGCCGGTGGCGCGCCAGAGGGCGCGGGCCCCGGCGGCGTTGCGGCCCTGGGTGGTGACGCGCGAGCGCAGCGGCGGCACGACTTACCTCGCAGGGAGACGATCAGGTGGGACGCCGCGAGGCTACGCCCGCTCCCCGCCCTCGCCCGGGGGAGTGTCGGCCTCGGTCTTGGTCTCGGCGTCGCGCTCGGCCTCCAGCTCCCGGAGCCGCGCGATCCGCAGCCGGGTGGCCTCGAGCTCGCGCTCGTGCTCGCGCGCCTCCTCGACCTCCTCCGGCGTGGGCATGGTGATCCGCCCGCCGCTGGCCTGCGCGAGCCGGCCGAGGTCGCGGGGCCGCACGCCCGTGAGTGCCGTCTCCACGGCCGTCCCCGACCCGTCCTCGCGCACGACCCGCACCCAGCCGCGCTCGGCGACGCGCAGCGTCGCCACCTCGTCCCACCCGATGCGGCGCGACCCGACGGCCGACGCGACGCGCAGCGACGTGCCGTCCACCACGGTCCGGGTGCGCACGACCCACCACGCCAGCGCCAGCGGCAGCAGGTAGAGCAGGAACGCCACCCCGCCGGTGAACGCGACCGGGGAGACGCCGATGGCCAGGAACCCCACCGCGACCAGGGCGGGCAGCGGCACCGCGCGGAACGTCGTCCGCACCCCGGGCGCGCCGTCGGTGGCGCCGTCGGTGGGGGTGGCCGTCTCCTCGCTCGTCACGGCACCGATGGTGCCAGGAGACGCACCGGGGGGCGGTTTGACGCCGTCCGGAGGCTCCGCCTACCCTCGTCGTCGTGATCCAGCGGCGAATTCTCGTACTCCCGGGGCGCGTCAGCGCCTGACGGGCCGATGACGCCCGCCGCGAGTACCTGCTGACGCGCCTGCCCTCCCCGCCTCGAGGCGGTGGGGGCTTTTTCATGTTCGGCCCCTGTTCCGCACCCGGATACCACCGTCTCGAGGCAGACACCCGATGACCCAAGCCAAGCCCTCCGCGCCACCCGGCACCCCGGGTCCGGCGGCGAACGGCGCCGCGACCCGGCGTCCCGCTCCGCGCGCCGGCGCACCCAGCGAGCAGCAGGACACGGTGCTCCAGGAGCCCGTGCGTCCCGACGCCCCGCGGCCCACCCACGTCGACCCCCAGCCCGCCACCGGCGCCCAGTCGCTGGTGCGCTCGCTCGAGGCCGTCGGGTGCGACGTCGTCTTTGGCATCCCGGGCGGCGCGATCCTCCCGGCGTACGACCCGCTGTTCGACTCCACGCTCGTGCGCCACATCCTCGTGCGCCACGAGCAGGGCGCGGGCCACGCGGCCACCGGCTACGCGCAGGCCACGGGCCGCGTCGGCGTCTGCATCGCGACCTCCGGGCCGGGCGCGACCAACCTCGTCACGCCGCTGGCCGACGCGATGCTCGACTCGGTGCCGGTCGTCGCGATCACCGGTCAGGTGGGCCGCAAGCTCATCGGCACCGACGCGTTCCAGGAAGCCGACATCTGCGGCATCACGATGCCGATCACCAAGCACAACATGCTGGTGACCGACGCCGCGGACATCCCGCGCGCGATCACCGAGGCGTTCCACATCGCGTCCACGGGGCGCCCCGGGCCGGTCCTCGTCGACCTGCCCAAGGACGTCCTGCAGGCGCAGACCACCTTCAGCTGGCCCGTCGAGACCCGGCTGCCCGGCTACCGGCCGACCACCCGGCCGCACTCCAAGCAGATCGCCGCGGCCGCCCGCCTCATCACCGAGGCGCGGCGACCCGTCCTCTACGTCGGCGGCGGCGTCATCAAGGCCGAGGCCTCCACCGAGCTCCTCGACCTCGCCGACGAGACCGGCGCGCCCGTGGTCACCACCCTCATGGCCCGCGGCGCCTTCCCCGACGGTCACCACCAGAACCTCGGGATGCCGGGCATGCACGGCACGGTCGCCGCGGTCGCGGCGATGCAGAAGGCGGACCTCCTCATCGCGCTCGGGGCCCGCTTCGACGACCGTGTCACGGGCGATCTGTCCACCTTCGCCCCCGAGGCGAAGATCATCCACGCCGACGTCGACCCGGCCGAGATCGGCAAGAACCGGGTCGCCGACGTCCCGATCGTCGGTGACGCGCGCGAGGTGATCATCGAGCTCACCGCCGCCCTGCGCGCCGGCGAGGGCGACCGGGACGGCCGGCGCGAGACCCTGCGCCCCTGGTGGGAGCAGCTCGAGAGCTGGCGGCAGACGTTCCCGCTCGGCTACGACGACCCGGCCGACGGCACGCTCTCGCCCGAGTACGTCATCGAGCGCATCGGCGCGATCGCCGGCCCGGACGCGATCTACGCGGCGGGTGTCGGCCAGCACCAGATGTGGGCCGCGCAGTTCATCCGCTACGAGAAGCCGCGCACGTGGCTCAACTCCGGCGGTGCCGGGACGATGGGCTACGGCGTGCCCGCGGCGATGGGCGCCAAGGTCGGGATGCCCGACACCACGGTGTGGTGCATCGACGGCGACGGCTGCTTCCAGATGACCAACCAGGAGCTCGCGACCTGCGCGATCGAGGGCATCCCGATCAAGGTCGCGGTCATCAACAACGGCAACCTCGGCATGGTCCGCCAGTGGCAGACCCTCTTCTACGAGGAGCGCTACTCGAACACCGAGCTCGGCACGCACAAGCACCGCGTGCCCGACTTCGTCATGCTCGCCCAGGCGCTCGGGTGCGAGGGCCTGCGGTGCGAGTCGAAGGACGACGTCGACCGCGTGATCCAGCAGGCCATGGCCATCACCGACCGGCCGGTCGTCATCGACTTCACCGTCGGCGCCGACGCCCAGGTCTGGCCGATGGTCGCGGCCGGCACCGGCAACGACCAGATCATGGCCGCGCGCGACATCCGCCCCCTGTTCGACGACCCGGAGACGGGCGGAGCCGACGAGGTCGTGCCGGAGGTGGAGGGGGCATGACCACCACGCACACCCTCTCGGTCCTCGTCGAGGACAAGCCCGGCGTGCTCGCGCGCATCTCGGGGCTGTTCTCCCGGCGCGGCTACAACATCCAGTCGCTCGCGGTGGGTCCCACCGAGGAGGACGGCATCTCGCGGATGACGATCTGCGTGACCGTCGACGACTTCCCGCTCGAGCAGGTGACCAAGCAGCTCAACAAGCTGGTGCACGTCATCAAGATCGTCGAGCTGGAGCCGACGTCGTCGGTGCAGCGCGAGCTGGTCATGATGAAGATCCGGGCCGACGCGAGCGTGCGCTCGCAGGTGCTCGAGGTGACCCAGATGTTCCGCGCGAAGGTCGTCGACGTCTCGCCCGAGGCGGTCACCGTCGAGGCCACCGGCACCGAGGACAAGCTCGAGGCGCTGCGCCGGATGCTCGAGCCCTACGGCATCCGCGAGATCGTCCAGTCCGGCATGGTCGCGCTGTCCCGCGGGCCGCGGTCGATCGCCGCGCACCACCGATAAGTTGACCCTGTTCGTCATTCCCGGAAGGAAGTAGTACTGCCCATGAGTGCCCCGGCCACCGGCAACGCCCAGGTCTTCTACGACAGCGACGCCGACCTCTCGATCATCCAGGGGCGCAAGGTCGCCGTCATCGGCTACGGCAGCCAGGGCCACGCCCACGCGCTGTCGCTGCGCGACTCCGGCGTCGACGTGCGGGTCGGCCTGCCGGAGGGCTCGAAGAGCCGCGCGTCCGCGCAGGACGAGGGCCTGCGGGTCGTCACGCCCGCGGAGGCGTCCGCCGAGGCCGACCTGATCATGATCCTCGCGCCGGACACCAAGCAGCGCTTCATCTACGCCGACGACATCGCGCCCAACCTCGAGTCCGGGAACGCGATCTTCTTCGGCCACGGGTTCAACATCCGGTACGACCTGATCCAGCCGCCGAAGGACATCGACGTGGCCATGGTCGCGCCGAAGGGCCCCGGCCACCTCGTGCGCCGCCAGTTCGTCGACGGCAAGGGCGTGCCGTGCCTCATCGCCGTCGAGCAGGACGCGACGGGCGGCGCGCAGGCGCTCGCGCTGTCGTACGCCGCGGCGATCGGCGGCGCCCGGGCGGGCGTCATCAAGACGACCTTCACCGAGGAGACCGAGACCGACCTCTTCGGCGAGCAGGCCGTGCTCTGCGGCGGCACGTCTGCGCTGGTCCAGGCCGGGTTCGAGACCCTCGTCGAGGCCGGCTACCAGCCCGAGATCGCCTACTTCGAGTGCCTCCACGAGCTCAAGCTGATCGTCGACCTCATGTACGAGAACGGCATCTGGGGTCAGCGCTACTCGATCAGCGACACCGCCGAGTACGGCGACCTCACCCGCGGGCCGCGCATCGTGAACAACGCGGTCAAGGAGGAGATGCGCAAGATCCTGGGCGAGATCCAGGACGGCACCTTCGCCCGCGAGTGGGTGGCCGAGGACGACAACGGCCGCCCGAACTTCACCAAGCTCGAGGAGGAGGGCAAGGCCCACCAGATCGAGCAGGTCGGCGCCAAGCTCCGCGGCCTCATGCCCTGGATGGCGCGCCCGACCACCTAGGCCGTCCGGAGCAACGCCCCGAACGAACGAACGGCGCTTTCGCTGCTTCCGACGCAGCGAGAGCGCCGTTCGTTCGTCGCGGGCCGGGATGTGAAGCGGTTCACGGGCGGGTCGTGGGGACCCCGACGCGTGCGGGATGATGTCCCACCAGCACGTCGCCGTGCGCTGGTGCGGGGCTCGTCGGCGTGATCCGACCGTCGACCCGCGAGGAGCGAGACCACGTGACTGCCGCCGCCAGCAAGCCCGTCGTCCTGATGGCCGAGAAGCTCGCGCCGTCGACGCTGGAGGTGTTCGGCGACGAGGTCGAGGTCCGCACCGTCGACGGCACCGACCGCGCCGCGCTGCTCGAGGCCGTGGCGGCGGCCGACGCGCTGCTCGTGCGCTCGGCCACGCAGGTCGACGCGGAGGTGTTCGACGCCGCGAAGCAGCTGAAGATCGTCGGGCGGGCCGGTGTGGGCCTCGACAACGTGGAGGTGCCCGCCGCCACCGCGCACGGCGTCATGGTGGTCAACGCCCCGACGTCGAACATCGTCTCGGCCGCCGAGCACGCCCTCGCCCTGCTGCTCGCGACCGCACGCCACATCCCGCAGGCCGACGCGAGCCTGCGCGACGGGCGGTGGGAGCGCAGCAAGCTCTCCGGTGTCGAGATCCAGGGCAAGACGGTCGGCGTCATCGGGCTGGGCAAGATCGGCCAGCTGTTCGCCGCGCGCATCGCCGCGTTCGGCACCCACGTCATCGCCTACGACCCGTACCTGCCGCAGTCGCGCGCCACCCAGCTGGGGATCGAGCTCGTCGAGCTCGACGAGCTGCTCGCCCGCGCCGACATGATGACCATCCACCTGCCCAAGACCCCGGAGACCCAGGGCCTCATCGGCAAGGAGGCGCTGGCGAAGACGAAGCCGGGCGTCATCGTCGTCAACGCCGCCCGCGGCGGGCTGGTCGACGAGGAGGCGCTGGCCGAGGCCGTGCGCTCCGGGCACGTCGCCGGCGCCGGGATCGACGTGTTCGTCACCGAGCCGACGACGGCCAGCCCGCTCTTCGAGCTCCCGCAGGTCACCGTCACGCCGCACCTCGGCGCGTCGACCGCGGAGGCCCAGGACCGCGCGGGCACCGACGTCGCCCACTCCGTGCTCGCGGGCCTGCGCGGCGACTTCGTGCCCGACGCCGTCAACGTCTCCGGCGGCGCGGTGGGCGAGGAGGTCCGGCCCTGGCTGGGCGTCACCCAGAAGCTCGGCATCCTCCTGTCCGACCTGGTCGGCGCCCCCAGCGAGCTGCAGGTCCAGGTGCGCGGCGAGCTGGCGAACGAGGACGTCTCGGTGCTCTCGCTGGCCGCGCTGCGCGGGGTGTTCGGCGAGGTCGTCGACGAGCCGGTCACGTTCGTCAACGCCCCGGCGCTGGCCGCCGAGCGCGGCGTGACCGCCACCGTCGAGACCGCCACCGAGAGCCCGAACCACCGCAGCCTCGTCACGCTGCGGGCCGTGCGCGACGACGGCGAGGCCGTCACCGTCTCCGGCACGCTCACCGGGGCCGACGAGGTCGAGAAGCTCGTCGAGATCAACGGCCGCAGCTTCGACCTGCGCGCCGAGGGCCACGTCCTGCTCTTCGAGTACTCCGACCGTCCCGGGGCGATGGGTGCGGTCGGCACGATGCTCGGCGAGTCCGACGTCAACATCGAGGCCGCGCAGCTCTCGCAGTCGCGCGACCGGGCGTCGTCGATCATGCTGCTGCGCGTCGACCAGCCCGTCGCGGCCGAGGTCCTCGAGCGGATCGGCCAGACGCTCGACGCGCGGACCACGCGCCTCATCTCGTTCGGCTGATCAACACGAGGCCGTTGCGCCCGGCGGCGGAGCGGTCCGGTCCGCAAACCCCGCCGGGCGCAGAATCCCCGACAGAGAGCGGATTCCTACGATCCGGCGATCCGGTTCCGTGATCGACCGACACGCCTAGTAGTCTCCCCGGGTCAGCCCCGGTCACCCCGTCGCGGGGCGACCCGCTCGGTGGAGGTTGTTGCGGATGCGACTCGCGGTGGTGCCCGGGGACGGCATCGGTCCCGAGGTCGTCGGCGAAGCGCTGAAGGTGCTCGACGAGGTCGCCCCATCGGTGGAGACCACGCAGTACGACCTCGGCGCCGCGCGCTGGCACTCCACGGGGGAGCTGCTCCCGGAGTCGGTGCTCTCCGAGCTGCGCGAGCACGACGCGATCCTGCTCGGTGCGGTCGGCGACCCGTCGGTGCCCAGCGGCATCCTCGAGCGCGGGCTGCTGCTGCGCCTGCGCTTCGAGCTCGACCACCACGTCAACCTGCGCCCGGCCCGGCTCTACCCGGGCGTCCGCGGACCGCTGTCGAGCAACCCCGAGATCGACCTCGTCGTCGTCCGCGAGGGCACCGAGGGCCCGTACGCCGGCACCGGCGGCCTGCTGCGCAAGGACACCCCGCAGGAGATCGCCACCGAGGTCAGCATCAACACCGCGTTCGGTGTCGAGCGGGTCGTGCGCGACGCGTTCACCCGGGCCGCCGCCCGCCCGCGCCGCAAGCTCACGCTGGTGCACAAGACGAACGTCCTCACCCACGCCGGGTCGCTGTGGTCGCGCGTGGTCGAGGAGGTCTCCCTCGAGCACCCCGAGGTCTCGGTCGACTACCAGCACGTCGACGCCACGACGATCCACCTGGTCACCGACCCGTCGCGGTACGACGTGATCGTCACCGACAACCTCTTCGGCGACATCCTCACCGACCTCGCGGCGGCCGTCACCGGGGGCATCGGCCTCGCGGCGTCGGGCAACCTCGACGTCTCGCGCGCCAACCCGAGCATGTTCGAGCCGGTGCACGGCTCGGCGCCGGACATCGCCGGCAAGGGCATCGCCGACCCCACCGCGGCGATCCTCTCGGTGGCCCTGCTGCTCGACCACCTCGGCGAGCCCGAGCTGGCCCGCCGCATCGAGGCGGCCGTGGCGTTCGACCTCGCGACGCGCGACCACACCAACCCGGGCGGCACCCACGCCGTCGGCGACCGCCTCGCGGCGCTGGTCTCCTCCGCCGCCGGCACCCGCACCCCCGCCTGACGGCACCGTCCCGGTGCGAGCAACGCGGCTTTCCTGGCGTTCGGCGCCAGGATCGCCACATCCTCGCTGAATGACACGCCGGTGGGCCTACCTCGTCGCGGCGGTCGAGGCGGCGTGCGGCATCGCGGTGGCGGCCTACCTCGTCGTCCTCGGCGTCACGGCGGAGGGTGCGGACCGGACGGCCCTCGACCGCGCCTTCCCGTTCGTGCTCGCCGCGCTGGGGCTCGCGGTGCTGGGTGCGATGGCATGGCGCAGCGCCCGGAGCGCAGCGCCCGCCGTCCCGTCCTCGCCCACGGAGCCCGGTGATCGTGGTGGTTTTCCTGATGATGAACGTCAGCGTGGACGCCACGCTGACACGCCCCGGGTCACGCCCACCCTCACGGAGGAGGGGCGGGCGGAGCTGGAGCGCATCCTCGGGGTGCTCGCGCGCGCCGGGGTGCTCACGGAGCCCGTCGACCCCGACGCCGTCGCCACGAACGTCGCCGACGCCGGCGAGCCCGTCACCGCCGGCTCGGTGCTCGGTGGGCTCGACGAGGCGGGGGTCGCGCACCCGGCGGTCGTGCTCCACGAGGGCCACGTCGAGCAGTTCGTGGAGACCCTGCACGAGCAGGTCGACGACCTCGCGCGCCTGCTAGGGGGCGAGCCGACCGTCCGTCTCGAGCACGCCACGATCACCGAGGGCTGGCGCCACCACCTGCGCCTGCGTCTCGGCGACGAGGTCCGCCTGCTCGAGTACCCCGGCCACCCCAAGTACCTGAGCACCGTCCTGCACGCCGCGGTCGCCCGCGCGGCGCCCGGGCGTCTGGCGTGGCTGTGGGTCGACCAGGGCGCGTGGATCGCCGCGCCCACCGTCGACGTCGACCGCCTCAACGCCGAGCTCGGTGCCCCCGACCACGAGCGGTGGACGTGGGTCCACGAGGAGGAACCGGTCGTCGCGGGATAGGGTCCGACGTCGTGCGTCTCGCCCGGATCGCCCACGCCGACGGCGTCTCCTTCGCCGCCCTGCAGTCCGCCCCGACCGCCGGCGGCGGGCCCGAGACGGCGGGGGACGTCTGCGCCGAGATCGCCGAGCACCCGTTCGGCGACCCCACCTTCACGGGACGGACCTGGCCGCTCGCCGACGTCCGCGTGCTCGCGCCGATCCTGCCGACGAAGGTCGTCTGCATCGGCAAGAACTACGCCGACCACGTCAGCGAGATGGGCGGCGAGGCCCCGCCGGCGCCGCTGATCTTCATGAAGCCCTCGACGAGCGTCATCGGCCCCGGCCTGCCGATCCAGCTGCCGCCGGACTCCGAGCGCGTCGACTACGAGGGCGAGCTCGCCGTCGTCATCGGTATGCCGTGCCGCGACGTGCCCGAGGCCCGGGCTCGCGACGTCGTCCTCGGCTACACCGTCGCCAACGACGTCACCGCCCGCGACCTGCAGCAGGCCGACGGCCAGTGGACCCGGGCCAAGGGCTACGACTCGTTCTGCCCGCTGGGTCCGTGGATCGACACGACCGTCGACCCCAGCGACCTGGCCATCCGCACCGAGCTCGACGGGGAGGTCCGCCAGCAGTCGCGCACGCACCTGCTGCTGCACCCCGTCGACGAGCTCATCGCCTACATCTCGCGGGTGATGACGCTGCTGCCCGGCGACGTGATCCTCACCGGCACCCCGGCCGGGGTCGGGCCGATGACGCCGGGCCAGCAGGTCAGCGTCACCGTCGAGGGGATCGGCACCCTGACCAACCCGGTCCAGGCCCGCTAGGCCCCCGTAGCCTGGGACGGGATCGATCCTCACGAGGAGTACGCGCAGGTGGTGGAGACGGCCGTGACGCCGGAGCCGGACTGGGTGTCGGCCATGGCCGACGAGGTGATCGAGCGCGCCGGACCGGGGACGAGGATCGTCTGCGCGTCCGGCCTGAGTCCCTCGGGTCCCATCCACCTGGGCAACCTCCGCGAGGTGATGACGCCGCACCTCGTCGCCGACGAGATCCGCCGCCGCGGGT
The DNA here is from genome assembly GCF_039542135.1 of Actinomycetospora chlora. NCBI lineage: Bacteria > Bacillati > Actinomycetota > Actinomycetes > Pseudonocardiales > Pseudonocardiaceae > Actinomycetospora > Actinomycetospora chlora. The sequence continues at coordinate 58,678 of NZ_BAABHO010000014.1, read as the reverse complement.
ACGACTGCGAGCACCTGGTCTCGTGGGACGACTACGACCGCTTCCGCCGCGTCCCCGCCGGCATCGACCCCGCGTGGTCGGAGCACATCGGCAAGCCGCTCTCCGAGGTGCCGGCGCCGCTGGGCAGCCCGTTCGCGAACTGGGCCGAGCACTTCAAGGCCCCGATGATCGCCGCGCTCGCCGACCTCGGCGTGCCGTTCCGGGGCATCAGCCAGACCGAGATGTACACCTCGGGCGCCTACCGCGACCAGGTGCTGCTGGCCATGCGCGAGCGCGCCACGATCGACGGCATCCTCGGGCGGTTCCGCACGAAGAAGAAGGACGCCGCGACCGACGACGACGAGGACGTCGTCCACAGCGGCGAGTACTTCCCCTTCAAGCCCTACTGCGGTGGCTGCGGGCGCGACGACACGACCATCACCGCGTACGACGACGCCAGCACCGAGATGACCTACACGTGCGCGTGCGGGTTCACCGAGACCGTGCTGCTGCGCGACTTCACGCGCGGCAAGCTGGTGTGGAAGGTCGACTGGCCGATGCGGTGGGCCTACGAGGGCGTGCACTTCGAGCCCTCCGGCGTCGACCACTCCTCGCCCGGCTCCTCGTACCAGGTCGGCGGCCTGATCGTCGACGAGGTCTTCGGCGGAGAGCAGCCGATCGGCCCGATGTACGCCTTCGTCGGCATCACCGGCCAGGCGAAGATGTCGAGCTCGCGTGGCTCCGTGCCCACCCCGGGCGACGCGCTGGAGATCCTCGAGGTGCCGGTGCTGCGGTGGCTGTTCGCGCGGCGCCGCCCCAACCAGGCCATCAAGGTCGCGTTCGACCAGGAGATCCACCGGCTCTACGACGAGTGGGACGCCCTCGAGCGCAAGGTCGCCGCGGGCACGGCGGGCGGCATCGAGACCACCGGGCACGTGCGCGCCGTCAGCACGGCCGAGCAGGAGCTGCCCCGCACCCCGGAGCCGGTGGCGTACCGGACGCTGACGTCGGTCGTCGACGTCACCGCCGGCGACGCCGTGCAGCTCGAGCGCATCCTCGGGGGCCTCGGCGCGACGCTCGACGGCGCCCGCCCGCGTCTCGACCGGGCCACGCACTGGGTCGAGGGCTACATGCCCGACGACGCGCACACCCGCCTGCGCGACGAGCCCGACACCGCGCTGCTCGCCTCCCTCGGCGAGCAGGAGCGCGAGGCCGTCGCGATGCTGCGCGACCACCTCACCGACGACTGGTCGCTCGACGGCCTCACGACGCTCGTCTACGGCGTGCCCAAGAAGCAGGCCGGCCTGCCGCTGGACGTCAAGCCCACCGACGAGCTCAAGGCCGCCCAGCGGCGGTTCTTCGTGGTCGTCTACCAGCTGCTGGTCGGGGCCGACACCGGCCCGCGCCTGCCCACCCTGCTCCTCGCCGCCGGGCCCGAGCGGGTGCGCCACCTCCTCGGCGGCTGACGGCGGGTCGGCTCAGCGCAGGAAGCTGTTGATCATCCCGCCGACGCCGCCGTGGCCGGCCTCCTGGCCGCTGCCGTGGCCGCCGACGGCGCTGGACGGCGGGGGCTCCTCGGACGGCTGGACGATGACGAAGCCGCGCCCGCCGAAGGTGAGCGTGAAGGCCTCGCCGGTGGTGCGGCCCAGCAGGGTGCCGAGGCCGATCTGGTCGGCCCGGTGCACGCCGACCTGCAGCCCCGCGGACCAGGCGACGGCGGCCTGGGGGTCGGCGAAGGTGGGCTGGTCGACGTTGAGCACGACCGGCGTGCCCTTGCACGTGACCGCCAGCCGGCCCTGCCCGGAGAACACGCAGTTGAAGAGGCCGGCCCCGGACATCATCCCGGCGCCCTGCACCATCTGAATGTCGTAGGACAGCGTCGGCTCGAACGCGAGCACGTTCTTGCCGTTGATCGACAGCGCGTCGTGCGGGCCCTCGAGGTCGATGAGGTGGACGTCCTGGGCCGCGTCGGCCAGGAACACGTCGCCCCGGCCGCTGACCTTCATCAGCGGCACGCCCTCGCCGGTGAGCTGCTTCTTGATGAAACCGCCGATCCCGCCGGAGCCCAGCGCCTCGAAGTGCACCTGGCCCTGGAAGGCGACCATCGCGCCCTGGCGGGCGAGGAACTCGCCGTCGAGCTCGGCCTTGAGCATCTTCGAGTTCTGCAGGCGCAGGCCCGGCTGCGCGGACTCCTGCTCCTGGTTCTCCGGGGCGAACAGGTTGCTGCGCACGAGCCGGAGTCTGTCAGCGCGGCGAGGCGAAGACGACGACGTTGTCGACGTACGAGCGCGTCGTGCGGTCGAACGGTCCGCCGCAGGTCACGAGCCGCAGCGCCGGGCCCGCGGTCGGGCCGTAGACGCGGTCGGTGGGGAAGTCGTCCTTGCCGAAGCGCTCGACGGAGTCGACGACGAAGTGGGCGACGGTGCCGTCGCTGCGCGGGACGTCGATCGCGTCGCCGGCGCGCAGGTCGCGCAGCCGGGAGAACACGCCGGGGCCCTGCCAGGAGTCGACGTGGCCGACGACCACGGCCGGTCCGGCCTGCCCGGGCACGGAGCCCTCGGTGAACCAGCCGACGTCCTGCGGCCCGGCCGGGGCGGGGAGGCCGCCCCGGCCGTCGAGGGTCAGGTCGTCGAGGTGGTCGGCGGCGACCCCGGCCGCGGGCACCGACAGCCCGGTGGGTCGCAGCGGGGCCTGCCCGGTGGCCGGCACGGCGACGACGGGCATGGGGCGCGCGGCCGGGGCGACCGCGGGCCCGGCCGGCGCGCCCGCGAGGGCGCCGAAGCCGGCGGGGACGCCGCCGCTCGGGGTCCGGCGGGGCGGCGGGGTGGGGGACGAGCTGGTGGTCGGACCCGCGCTGGGCGTCGGGGTGGCACCGGTCGGCGACGAGGTGGACGACGGGGCGCTCGACGGCGTGCCCGACGGGGTGGGGGTCACGGTGGTGGACGGGGTGGTCGACGGCGTGCCCGAGGACGCGGTCGCGGGCACCGCGCTGGCGGCGTCGGGCACCGCGGTGACCGCCAGCGCCCCCGCCGCGTCGCGCGTGACGATCACGGAGTTCACCGACGAGCTCGCGACCGGCAGCGTGACCTGCGTGCTCTGGCCCGCGCTGGTGGTGACGTCCATGGTCCAGGTGCGTGCGGCGACCGTCGCGTAGTCCGAAGCCGCGCCGTAGAAGATGTCGTCCGCGATCGGGCCGCCGCCCTGCGCGGTGACGTCGACCGCGCCCACCCCGCTGGCCGCGGCGACCACGCGCACGAGCGCGGACCCGGGTGCGGGGGCCTGCGTCCGGTCGGTGAGCAGCTCGGCCTGCGGGGAGGCGTTCGGCCCGACGTCGACGAACGCCGCGGTCTGCGCCGAGCCGGGCGTCACGGCGACGCTCGTGCTCAGCGCGGGCGGGGTGGACGCGGCGGCCCCGGCGGGGCGCGCCTGCAGCGTGTAGACGCCGGGCGCGGCCGGGAGGTAGTCGGTGAGGCCGCGGTAGGACACCGACGAGGCGACCTTGGTGAGCGGGAGGCCGGGCCCCTCGGCGTACATGTCGACGGCGCCGGTGGACGGCGAGAGGTGCGCGACGCGCAGCAGCCCCTGGTCGGTCGGCGCGGTCTGCGACGTCGGCACGACGTCGAGCGACACCACCCCGGCCTGTGCGGCGATGCCCGTCCCGCCGATCGCGAACCCCAGGGTGGCCAGCGCGAGCGCCGCCGTACCCGCCCGGCGCCCGATCGGGCCCTCCGTCCGTGTCATCTCCGCCGTCCTCGGTGCTCGCCGTGGTGTTCCGTCCGTCCCCCGACGCGCGTCGTTCGGCCGATCGGGCGATCTGGTTCGAGCCGAACGAACGACGCTCGTCACAACGAGCGGCACCGCGCGAGGATGCGACCGGACGGGCACGATCGACCCATGAGCGAGCCGGATCCCCCTGCCCTCCCGCTCGACGGCGTGCTCGTCGTGTCCTGCGAGCAGGCGGTCGCCGCGCCGCTGGCCACGCGGCACCTCGCCGACCTCGGCGCGCGGGTCGTCAAGGTGGAGCGGCCGGGCCGCGGCGACTTCGCGCGGGACTACGACACCGTCGTGCACGGGCTCTCGAGCCACTTCGTGTGGCTCAACCGCGGCAAGGAGAGCGTGGCGCTCGACCTCAAGGACCCCGACGGCATCGCCGCCCTGCGGCGGATCGTCGCGCGCGCCGACGTCTTCGTGCAGAACTTCGCGCCGGGGGCGGCCGAGCGCCTCGGGCTCGGGGCGGAGGACCTGCGCCGGGAGCACCCGCGCCTGATCACCTGCTCGGTCTCCGGCTACGGGTCCAGCGGGCCCTACCGCGACGCCAAGGCCTACGACCTGCTCATCCAGGCCGAGACGGGCCTGGTGACGATGACCGGCACGCCGGAGCACCCGGCGAAGGCGGGCATCCCGGCCGCCGACGTCGGCGCGGGCATGTACGCGTTCTCGGGCATCCTTGCCGCGCTCTACGAGCGGGAGCGCACGGGGGAGGGGACCGCGCTGGAGGTCAGCCTGTTCGACGCGCTGAGCGAGTGGATGGGCTTCCCGCTGACCTACGCCGCCGGCGCGGGCCACGCCCCGCAGCGGGCCGGGATGTCGCACCCGGCCATCGCGCCCTACGGCACCTTCGCCGCCGGGGACGGCACCGAGGTCGTCCTGGCGATCCAGAACGAGCGGGAGTGGGTGCGGTTCTGCGCGGAGGTCCTCGGCGACGAGGACCTCGCGTCCGACGAGCGGTTCGCCACCGGCTCCGCCCGCGTCGAGCACCGCCCCGACCTGCACGCCGCGATCGACGCGGTGCTGGGCACGCTCGACGGCGAGGAGGTGGTCGCCCGCCTGGCCGGGGCGGGGATCGCGCACGCCCGGCAGCGCGACCTCGTCGGCGACGACGGGGTGCTCGCCCACCCGCAGCACGCGGCCCGCGACCGCTGGCGCACGGTCGGCTCCCCGGCCGGCGAGGTGCCCGCGCTCGTGCCCCCGATCGGCCTGCCCGGGCGTCCGCTGCGGATGGGACCGATCCCCGACGTGGGTGAGCACACCGACGCCGTGCTCGCCGAGTTCGCGGCGGAGGCACCCGATGCCCGCTGAGCTCACCGGGCCGGCGCAGCCCCTCCCGGCGGGCTGGCTGACGCACACCCACGTGCACCGCTTCACGGTGGCCGCGGCCCGGGACCGGGTGTGGGACTGGCTGTGCGACCCGGCCACGTTCACCGACACCCAGGTCGGGCCGTTCCGCGTCGAGTTCCTCGGCGGCGGGTTCGAGCCCGGGGTCCTCACCACCCACCACGGCCCGCTGCTGCACCTGCCCGGCGTGATCGGCGAGATCCGCGACGGGGAGTACCGCGACCTGCAGTACCTCTACGGCGCGTTCGCCGTGTCGTTCCGCCTGCTGCGCCCGACACGGCTGCAGATGCGGGTCACCGACGACCCGGCCGAGCCGGCCGGCGGCACGGTCGTCGAGGTGACGATCGACGCGCACGTCCACCCGCGGTTCCTGCGCCCGTGGGCGCTGTCGCAGCGGCTGTTCTGGCGGCGGTTCGAGACCTGGACGCAGCGCGCAGCGACCAGCTGAGCACGCACGGTTGCCCTCACCCGTTCGGGTGCGCTCTCATATCGGACACCGATCGCGCGAGGAGGACACCGGTGTCCGACACGACCCCGTCCCGGAAGGGCATCTTCGCCGCGAGCTTCATCGGCACGGCGATCGAGTGGTACGACTACTACATCTTCGGCACCGCCGCGGCGCTGGTGTTCGGGACCCTCTTCTTCCCCCGGTTCTCCTCGGTGGCGGGCACGCTCGCGGCGTTCGCGACCTTCGCGGTCGGCTTCGTCGCCCGGCCGCTGGGAGCCGCGGTGATCGGCCACTTCGGCGACCGCATCGGCCGCAAGTCCATGCTCGTGCTCACGCTCGTGCTGACCGGCGGCGCCACCGCGCTCATCGGCCTCCTGCCCACCTACGCGGTGATCGGCGTGGGCGCCCCGCTGCTGCTGGTGCTGCTGCGCCTGCTGCAGGGCTTCGGCGTGGGCGGGGAGTGGGGTGGCGCGGTGCTCATCGCCACCGAGCACGCGGCGGGCCGGCGCCGCGCGGTGTACGGCAGCTTCGCGCAGTTCGGCGTCCCGATCGGGGTGCTCACCTCCAACCTCGCGTTCCTCGCCGTCGCGGGGCTGCCCGACGAGGCCTTCGCGTCGTGGGGCTGGCGCGTCCCGTTCCTGCTCTCGATCGTGCTGGTGGTCGTCGGCCTGCTCGTGCGCAGCCGCCTGCAGGACGCGCCGGAGTTCCAGCGGGTCAAGGAGCGGAACGCGACGAGCACGGTGCCCCTCCGCGAGCTCTTCCGCCGCCACCCGCGCGTGCTCGCGCTGGCGAGCCTCGCCTCGATCGCGCCGCCCGCCGTCGGCTACACCGTGATCGTCTACATGCTCAGCTACGGCACCCAGGTGCTCGGCTACGAGCGCACCACCCTGCTCTCGCTGATCCTGCTCTCGACCGTGGTGTGGGTGGCGACGATCGTGGTCGCCGCCGTCCTCGCCGACCGCTACGGCTCGCGCCCGGTCTACGTGATCGGGGCGCTCACGGCCGTCATCTGGCCGTGGCCGATGTTCGGCCTGGTCAACACCGGGTCCGCCGCCCTGGCCGGGCTCGCGTTCGCGGTCGCGGCGGTCGTCCAGGGGATCATGGCCGGGGCCCAGGGCGGGCTGTTCAGCGAGATCTTCCCGGTGCGCGTGCGCTACAGCGGCATCTCCATCGCCTACCAGGTCGGCGGCATGGTCGGCGGCGCGGTGACCCCGATCGTCGCCACGGCGCTGTTCGGGGCCACCGGCTCGTCGACGCCGATCGCGCTCTACGTCGCGGCCCTGTCGGTGCTCACGCTGGTGGCGGTGCTCGGCCTGCGCGAGGGCTCGGGTCGCGCTGAGGAGGCCGACGCCGAGGTGCCGGTGCGGTGAGGGCGGTGCGGGCCCGCCGTCAGCCGCCCGCCCGGGTGATCGCCACCGCCAGGGAGAGGTCGTCGGACGTCGCCGCGGCGTCGCCATTGACGGCACCCTCGGTCATCGACACCGCGAGCACCTCCTCGGCGATCGTGCCGGCGTGCGTGCGCACCGCGTCGGCGACGTCGGCGCGGCCGGCGGCCCAGGTCAACGCGATGCGGTCGGACACCTCGAGACCCCGGGTCTTGCGGGCCTCCTGCACGACCCGCACGACGTCGCGGGCGAGGCCGGCGGCGCGCAGCTCGTCGGAGAGCTCGGTGTCCAGGCCGACCGACAGGCCGCCCTCGGAGCGGACCGCCCACCCCTCGCGGGGCGTCTCCTCGACGAGGATCTCGTCGCCGGACAGCGTGATCTCCTCGCCGTCGACGACCACGGTGAGCGAGCCGTCGACCGGGACGTCCGTGGACGCCTTGACCGCCTCCGCGACGGCCGGCGTCCGCTTCGCGAAACGCTTGCCCAGCGCCCGGAAGTTGGGCTTGACGGTGACCTCGACGAGGTCGGAGCCCGCCGCCTCGACCCGCGCGACGTTGAGCTCCTCGGCGATCTCGGCGAGCAGCCCGGCGTCGAGCGCGGCGAACCCGGGGGCGGCCACGACCGCCCGGGAGAGCGGCTGGCGGGTGCGCACGCCGCTCGCGGCGCGCGTCGAGCGGCCGAGCTCGACGATGCGCTGCACGAGCGCCATCCGCTCGGCCAGGCCGGGGTCGACCGCGGCCTCGTCGACCTCGGGCCAGTCGGCGAGGTGCACCGAGTCGGGCGCGCCCTCGACGACCCCGGACCCGCCCTCGCCCTGCAGCAACGTCCACAGGTAGTCGGTGGCGAACGGCGTGAACGGCGCCATCAGCCGCGAGAGCGTCTCGACGCAGGTGTGCAGCGTCTCGAGCGCGGCCGCCTCGCCGTGCCAGAAGCGGCGGCGCGAGCGGCGGACGTACCAGTTGGACAGGTCGTCGATGAAGGCGCTGATCGCCCGGCCGGCGCTCGACGAGTCGAAGTCGTCGAGCGCGCGGGTGACCTCGCGGACGCAGCCCGCGAGCTCGCCGAGGACCCAGCGGTCCATGGGGTGCTCGGACCTGGCCGCCCCGCCGGAGGGCTTCCACCCCGACGCGTTGGCGTACGTGACCAGGAACGACGCGGTGTTCCAGTACGTCAGCAGGATCTTGCGGACGATCTCGCGCAGCGCCTCGTGCCCGACGCGGCGGTCGACCCACGGCGAGCCCTGGGCGAGCATGAGCCAGCGCACGGCGTCGGCGCCGTGGGAGTCGAACAGCTCGAACGGGTCGAGCACGTTGCCCAGGTGCTTCGACATCTTGCGGCCCTGCTCGTCGAGCAGCAGGCCCAGGCACACGACGTTCTCGTAGGACGACCGGTCGAACACCAGCGTGCCGACCGCCATCAGCGAGTAGAACCAGCCGCGGGTCTGGTCGATCGCCTCGCAGATGTACTGCGCGGGGTACGCGGCCTCGAAGTCGGCCTCGTGGTGGTGCGGCGCGCCCCACTGGGCGAACGGCATCGCGCCCGAGTCGTACCAGACGTCGATGACGTCGGTGACGCGGCGCATCGTGCCGGTGCCGCTCGGGGCCGGGAAGGTGACGTCGTCGACGTAGGGGCGGTGCGGGTCGAGCTCCGACAGGTCCTGCCCCGCGTACGACCCGAGCTCGGCCAGCGAGCCGACGCACACCATCTCCGACGGGTCGGCGTCGTTGCGCCAGATCGGCAGGGGGGTGCCCCAGTAGCGGTTGCGCGACAGCGCCCAGTCGACGTTGTTCTCGAGCCAGCCGCCGTAGCGCCCGTGCTTGATGTGCGGCGGGTACCAGTTCGTCCGCTCGTTCTCCTCGAGCAGCCGCTCGCGCACCGCCGTGGTGCGGATGAACCACGAGGGGAGCGCGTAGTAGATCAGCGGCGTGTGGCAGCGCCAGCAGTGCGGGTACGAGTGCTCGTAGGACTCCGAGCGCCACAGCACCCCGCGGGCGCGCAGCTCCTCGACCAGCGTCGGGTCGGCGCCCTTGAAGAACATGCCGCCGACCAGCGGGACGTCGGCGAAGAAGTGCCCGTCCGGCCCGATCGGGTTGACCATCTCGAGGCCTTCGGCCTTCGCCACGAGGTGGTCCTCGGCGCCGAAGGCGGGCGCCATGTGCACCAGGCCGGTGCCCGCGTCGGTGGTGACGTGGTCGCCGTGGACGACGCGGTGCGCGTCACCGAAGCGCTCGTCTCCGATGAGGTCGAGCGGGCGCCGGTAGTGGCTGCCGAGCAGGTCGGCGCCGGTGAGCCGGTCGGTGACCCGCGCGTCCTCGCCGAGCACCCCGAGCAGGTCCTCGGCGACGACGAGGTCGTCCCCGGCGCCGGTGGTGGCGCGGACGTAGACGATGTCGCGCGCGACGGCCACCGCGGTGTTCGACGGCAGCGTCCAGGGCGTCGTCGTCCAGACCAGCAGGTCGGCGCCGGACCAGGGGCCGTCGGTGAGCGGGAAGCGTACGTAGACCGAGGGGTCGACGTCGTCCTCGTAGCCGAGCGCGACCTCGTGGTCCGACAAGGGCGTCTCGTCGCGCGGGCAGTACGGCGTGACGCGGTGGTCCTCGACCAGCAGGCCGTCCTCGAAGATCTTCTTGAGCGACCACCACACGCTCTCGACGTAGCGCGGGGCCATGGTCATATAGGCCTCGTCGAGGTCGACCCAGTAGCCCATGCGCTCGGTCATCGCGGCGAAGGCCGAGACGTTGCGCAGCGCCGACTCGCGGCACGCGGCGTTGAACTCGGCGATGCCGTAGGCCTCGATGTCGCCCTTGGCGGTGAAGCCGAGCTCCTTCTCGACGGCGAGCTCGACGGGCAGGCCGTGGCAGTCCCAGCCGGCGCGGCGCGGCACGTGGTAGCCGCGCATCGTCCGGAACCGCGGGAACAGGTCCTTGAAGGCCCGGGCCTCGACGTGGTGGGTGCCCGGCTGGCCGTTGGCCGTCGGCGGGCCCTCGTAGAAGATCCACGGGTCGCCGCCGGCGGTGCGCTCGAGGCTGCGACGGAACACGTCGCGGTCGTCCCAGCGGGCGAGGACCTCGCGCTCGATCGCGGGCAGGTCCACGCTCGCGGGCAGCGGGGCGAACGCGGACTCGCCCCGGGGAGCCGGGGCCGGCGAAGAACTCACGTCTCGATCTTCCTGGTCGTGCGGTAGCCCAACTCACCCAGGCTACCGGTGCGCACCCGGGTGCCCTGACCTGCGGGTCCGGCGCCGCCCGGGGGGTGTCGATCCGGCGCCGACCGATGTCCTAGACTGGGTGCCGTCGCCGACGGAGACGGTCTACCGTCACGCTCGGTGATCGCCATGGGGTATGGTGTAATTGGCAACACGGCTGATTCTGGTTCAGTTGTTCTAGGTTCGAGTCCTGGTACCCCAGCTGCGAGCGGTGATGGACCGTCCTCTAAGGTTCCACCCGTTCTCCTAGGGCCCCGTCGTCTAGCGGCCTAGGACGCCGCCCTCTCAAGGCGGTAGCGGGGGTTCGAATCCCCTCGGGGCTACACCCACGAACGCGGCGCACCGGTCCCCGGTGCGCCGCGTTCGTCGTTCCGGGGTCAGACGGTCGCGGCCGCCTCGCGCGCGGCCGCGTCGACGACGCCGGTCCACGGGGTGGCCGGGCGGCCGAGGAGGCGTGCGAGGTCGTCGCCGGGAGCAGTGAGCCAGCCCGCGGCCGCGCCACGGTCGGAGTCGGCGAGCACCGCCGCGAACGGCTCCGCCAGTCCCGCGCGGACGAGCGCCTCGGTGTACGCCGCGACCGTGAGGTCGGTGTAGGGCACGTCCCGCCCGGCCACCCGGCCGATCTCCGCAGCGAGCTCCGCGCGGGTGAAGCCCGGGCCGCCGAGCTCGAGGACGTCGCCGGCCACCGCGCCGCCGGTCAGGGTCGCGACCGCGGCCCGCGCGTAGTCCTCCCGCGTGGCGGCGTCGAACCGGCCCGCGCCCGAGGCGCCGACCATCCCGCGCTCGACGTCGCCGGCCACGTCGGCGAGGAAGTTCTCGACGTACCAGCCGTTGCGCAGCAGCACGTGCGGCAGTCCGGCGTCGGAGAGCATCCGCTCGGTGGCGGCGTGCTCCCGGGCGAGGACCATGTCCGAGGTCTGGGCGTGCAGGATGCTCGTGTAGGCGACCAGCTCGACGTCCGTCGCGGTCAGGGCGTCGACGACGGCGCGGTGCTGGGGGACGCGCGCCCCCACCTCGCTTCCCGACACGAACAGCACCCGGGTGGCGCCCGCGAAGGCCGCGGTCAGCGTCGCCGGATCGTCGTAGTCGGCGCGACGCACGTCCACGCCGCGCGCCGCGAGGTCGTCGAGCGTCTCGACCCGCCTCCCCGTGGCGCGGACCTCGTCCGCGGGCACGCGCTCGAGCAGCGCGTCGACGGCCAGGCGGCCCAGGGCTCCGGTGGCTCCGGTGACGACGTACACGGTGACTCCCTCGCGGTCGCGGGCCGCGGCTCGCGGCCCCTCGACCTCGGCAACCGCTCGCCCGCCGTCCTGGTTCCCGTCGGAGAGTGAGCACCTTGAAGTGCTGTAGGTACCTGGGAGATAGTGTGCTGGTGAGGGGCAATGTGTACCGCGCGGACTGCCCGAGCCGGCAGGTGCTGGACCGCATCGGCGACCGGTGGAGCGTCCTGGTGGTCGGCACGCTCGGCGAGGGCACCCTGCGCCACGGGGCCATCGCGGCCCGCATCGGCGGCATCACCCCGAAGATGCTCACCCAGACGTTGCGTGGTCTCGAGCGCGACGGCCTGGTCTCGCGCACCGTCCACGCGGAGGTCCCGCCGCGGGTGGAGTACGCGCTGACCGACCTCGGCCGCAGCCTGCTCGGTCTCGCCCGGGCCCTCGACGACTGGGCCGAGACCCACATCGAGCAGGTCGACGCCGCTCGCCGGGCCTACGACGCCCGCACCCCGTCCTGACCGACACCATTTCTCGGACCTGCCGAAAAGGTGGTTTCGGCGAGCCGAAATCGTCGTTGGGGAACGGGCCACAATTCGTCCGGGTGAGTGGGGTCACCGGGGTTGGAATTGTCGGGGAGGAATGGGATAACGTGCTGCACAGCGAAGGGGAGTAGCTCCCAACACCGCGGTCGACACACTGACGCCCCGGCGTCCGGTCGCGAGGGCCACCGGTTCACCGGTGGCGGGCGAGACCTTCGGCATCGACCCCCGCGGGTCGGGCCGGAGCGTGCCCCGGTCCGGTCCGACTCGATCCGACCCGATCCGACCCGGAGGAGCACGACGCCGTGACCGGCTTCCTCGCCGCGACCGCCCTGAGCTTCGCCGTCATCTTCGTCGCCGAGCTGGGCGACAAGTCCCAGCTGATGGCGCTGACGTTCGCCACGCGCTTCAGGGCGCTGCCCGTGCTGCTCGGGATCGCCGCGGCCACGGCGGTGACGCACGCGGTCTCGGTCGGGGTCGGCTACCTGCTGGGCGCCGCCATCCCGACCTTCTGGATCTCGCTCGTGGCGGCCGTCGCGTTCGTCGGGTTCGGGCTCTGGACGCTGCGCGGCGACACGCTCACCGACGACGAGAAGTCCCGGGCGGGCGGCACGTCCCGGTCGACGTTCCTGACGGTCGGCGTCGTGTTCTTCCTCGCGGAGCTCGGCGACAAGACCATGCTCGCCACGATCACCCTCGCCACGCAGTACCCGGGCGCGAGCGGCGTCCTCGGCGTCTGGGTCGGCTCGACCGTCGGCATGGTGCTCGCGGACGGCCTGGCGATCGTGCTGGGCCGCGTGCTCGGCCGGAACCTGCCCGAGCGGCTCATCCGCGTCGGCGCGGCCGTGCTGTTCTTCGCCTTCGCCGCGTGGATCGCGATCGAGGCGTTCACCGGCGCCTGAACCTCAGGCCAGCAGCTCGTCGAGCACCAGGTACAGCAGGAAGCCGACGAAGAAGCCGACGCTCCCGAGCGCCGTCTCGCCCTGCTCGTGGGCCTCGACCAGCAGCTCCTCGGTGGCCAGGTACATGAACGCCACGGCCCCGAACGCGAGCACGCCGGCGAGCAGCTCGGGGGAGGCGCCCGCCAGCGCCACGGCGCCGAGCGCGGCGCCCGCGACGGTCAGCAGCGCGAGCGCGGCCGGCGCGACACCCATCACCCAGCGGGGCGCGCGGTGGCGCATCGCGCCGGCCAGGGAGAGCCCGACGAAGAGGTACTCGATCGCGAGCGCGATGCTCAGCAGGATGCCGGTGCGGGCGCCGGCGCTGAAGCCGGCGCCGAGCACGATGCCGTCGACGAAGAAGTCGATGCCCGTCGCGATGCCGAGACCGACCGGCAGGCCGCGGCGGGCGTCGCCGTCGTCCGGTGCCTCCAGGCGCTCGCCGACCGCGCGGAACGTGAACATCACCGCCACGCCCACCGCGAACCCGGCGATCGCCACCCACGGCGACTGCCGCAGGACCCCGGGCAGCAGCTCGATGGCCGCCGCTGCGAACACGACACCGGCTGCGAAGTGCTGGATCCCGCTGGTGACGCGCCGCCCCGGCGGGCGGATCACCGCGACCCCGCCCGAGACACCGGCCGCGGCGACCGGGACGAGGGTGAACAGCACCGCCGAGAGCGTCACCCTCCCATCGTGGGCGCCCGTCAGCTCAGCGGCCCGGCAGGGCCCCGCCCGGCCCACGTCCAGGCGTACCGGCCGTCGTCGGCGGCCCGGCCGCCCTCCCCGAGCTCGAGCGGCCGCAACGTGTCGACCATGACCGCGACCTCGTCGACCTCCTGCACGCCGAGGGACGCCTCGACCGCCCCGGGCTGCGGCCCGTGCGAGTGCCCGCCCGGGTGCAGGCTCACCGAGCCCACCCCGATGCCCGAGCCCTTCCGGGCCCCGTAGCTGCCGCCGCAGTAGAACATGACCTCGTCGGAGTCGACGTTCGAGTGGTAGTAGGGCGCCGGCACCGCCAGCGGGTGGTAGTCGACCTTGCGGGGCACGAACGTGCAGATCACGAGGCCCGTCGCCTCGAAGACCTGGTGCACCAGAGGGGGCTGGTGCACCCGTCCGGTGATCGGCTCGAAGTCGGCGACGGCGAACCGGTAGGGGTAGAGGCAGCCGTCCCAGCCGACGACGTCGAAGGGGTGGGTGGGCACGACGTAGCGCGTGCCGGTGATGCCCCCGCGCGAGTCGCGGTGCTTGACCAGCACCTCCACCTCGCCGCGCCGTCCACCACGAGCGGGGTGTCGGGGGCGCCGAGGTCGCGCTCGCAGTAGGGCGCGGTCTCGAGGAACTGCCCGAAGCGCGAGAGGTAGCGCTCCGGCGGGCGGACGTGGGAGTTCGCCTCGATCACGTAGCAGCGCAGCGGCCCGTCGCCGGACGGCACCCAGCGGTGGGTCGTCGCGCGCGGCAGCACCAGGTAGTCCCCGGCGGTGACCGACAGCGCGCCGAACACCGTCTCGACCTCGGCGTCGCCGGCCTCGACGAAGACGCACTCGTCGCCGACGGCGTTGCGGTAGAGCGGCGAGGCCTCCCCGGCCGCGACGTAGGAGATGCGCACGTCGTCGTTGCCCAGGACGAGCCGGCGGCTGGTCACCGGGTCGGCGGCCTTCCACTCGTTCGCCGGGAAGAGGGTGTGCAGGGCGAGGTGGCGCGGCAGCAGCGGCTGGTTGACGGTCGTGGACAGGTCGCCCGGGGTCCACGGCGTCGCGTCGACCATCGCCGAGGGCAGCCCGCGGTGGTAGAGCAGCGACGAGTCGGAGCTGAAGCCCTCCTCACCCATGAGCTCCTCGGCGTAGAGGCCGCCGGCGGCGTCGCGGTGCTGCGTGTGGCGCTTGCGGGGCACGTCGCCCACCCGCCGGTAGTACATGTCGGCCTCCTCGCGCGCTCACCAGCGCAGGGGTAGATGGGTGATGCCGTTGATGAAGTTCGAGGTCAGGCGGGTGGGTGCGCCGGCGAGCTCCACCGGCGGCAGCACGTCCACGAGGGCGGTGTGGAACGCCCGCAGCTGCATCCGCGCGAACTGCGCGCCGAGGCACAGGTGCGGGCCCTGGCCGAACGCGAGGTGGTCGCACGGGTCGCGGGCGATGTCGAAGCGGAACGGGTCGGCGAAGTGGCGCTCGTCGTGGTGCGCCGAGACGTGGTAGACGACGACCTTGTCGCCCGCGGCGATCTCGGCCCCGCCGAGGACGGTGTCGCGTGCCGCGGTGCGCCGGAACGTCAGCACCGGCGGGTGCCACCGCAGCATCTCCTCGACCGCGCCCGGGAGCGCGGCGCGGTCCTCCCGCAGGCGCCGGTACTGCTCGGGGTGCTCGACCAGGGCGAGCACCCCGCCCGGCAGGGCCGACCGGACCGTGTCGTTGCCGGCGATCGTGAGCAGGAAGAAGAACATCTGGAGCTCGGTGTCGTCGAGGGTCTCGCCGTCGACGCGGGCCTCCACCAGCGCGGTCATGACGTCGTCGGCCGGGTGGCGACGCTTGTGCTCGGCGAGCTCGCCCGCGTAGGCGAACATCTCGGCGAGCTGGGCGGGCGAGCGCGGGTTGACCGGCCGCCCGCGCTCGTCGCGGACGTCGTCGGCGTGCTGGGGGTCCTGGTAGCCGATGACGCGGTTCGTCCAGCGCAGGAGCAGGTGCCGGTCGGACGCGGGCACGCCCATCAGCTCGGCGAGGTTGGTCAGCGGGAAGTCGTCGGTGACCTGCACGGGCAGGTCGCACCCGCCGTCGCCGGCGACGTCGCGCAGCAGCCGGCGGGCCCGCTCGGCGACGTCCGCGCCGAAGCGCTCCAGGCGACGGCGGGTGAACGCGGCCGTGACCAGGCGCCGGAGCCGCCCGTGCTCGGGCGGGTCCATGTTGAGGATCATCCGCCGGATGAAGGGCAGGTCCTCGGGCTCGGGGTCGCGGATCTGCGTGGCGCCCAGCCAGGAGCTGAAGACCTCCGGCGTGCGCAGGACGTGGCGGACGTCGTCGTAGCGGGTGACGGCCCAGAACCCGGGACCGGCCGGCCAGTCGCCGACGGCGTGCTCGTGCTGCCACGCCACGGGCGCCTCGTCGCGGCGGCGCCGCAGCGCCTCGTGCGGTACGCCGCGCGCGAAGACGGCCGGGTCGAACACCTCGGCGTCCGTCCCGGCGCTGACCCCGATGTCGGTCACCGGCCCACCTCCTCGCCCCGCGATCGTCGCAAGCCGCGCCGCGGTCCGAAACCCGTCGACCGGCCCGGCGCCGGCCCGTAGCCTGCGCCGCCGTGGACCTGCCGATCACCTACGTCCTCGTCCACGGCGCGTTCGCCAACGCCGCCCACTGGAGCCCGCTGGTCCGGGCCCTGGCCCTGCGCGGGCACCGGGCGCTGGCCGTCGACCTGCCCGGGCACGGCCTCGACGCCCGCCCGGGCGGCATGGCCGGCATCTCCACGGCCGACGACGTCGCGGCCGTCGTCGACGTCGTCCGGGCCGCCCGGGAGCACGGCCCGGTGGTGCTCGTCGGCCACAGCCGGGGCGGGCTGACCGTCACCGCCGTGGCCAACGCCGTGCCCGAGCTGCTCGACCGCGTCGTCTACGTGTCGGCCTGGTGCTGCGCGGGCGCGGGACCGAGCGAGTACGCCACGGTCGCACCCTCGGCGCTCGACCGGCTCGCGCCACGGCTGCTGCTCGCCGACCCCGCGGAGGTCGGCGAGCTGCGCGTCGACTTCCGCACCACCGACCCCGAGCTGCTCGACGCGCTCCAGGACGCGCTGCTCGCCGACGGCACGCGCACCGAGCTCCACGCGATGCTCGCGACCATGGACCTCGGCGAGGCCCTCGCGATCGACGAGACGGCCGTGCGGGTCGACCCCGAGCGCTGGGGGACGCTGCCCCACACCTACGTGCGGCTCGCCGACGACCGGGCGCTGCTGCCGGCGCTGCAGGACCGGTTCGTCGCCGACGCCGACGCGCTGCTCCCGGTGCCGTTCGCGACGGCCGAGCTCGCCACCTCGCACCTCGGGGTCCAGCTGCGGCCCGCGGCACTCGCGGACGTCCTCGTGCCGACCGGGCCGTGACGGGTCAGGGCAGCAGCGCGATCGCGGCGTAGCCGCCGGTCGGCCGGGCCTCGGGGTCGGGGGCCGGCCAGTCGACGATGTCGACCATCCCGGGCTCGGCGAGCGCGTTCCCGCCCAGCAGCTCGTGGATCTCCGGGCGGCTGCGCAGGACGACCTCGGTGGCGCTGCCCCGGTAGCCGTCCTGGATGGCCCGGGTCCGCGCCGCGAGCTCGGCGTCGTCGTGGTCGGCGCTGCCGTGCGTCATGACGTGGGCGCTGCCGGGCGCGAGAGCGGCGCGGTAGCGCGCCAGGATCGCCGGCAGCATCGGGTCGGGCACGAAGTGCAGCACCGCGACCGTGAGCAGGGCCGTCGGGAGCGCGGGGTCGAGCAGGTCCCGGACCCCGGGCGCACCCAGCACCGCGTCGGGGTCGCGCATGTCGGCCCGGGTGACGCTGACGGTCTCCAGCCCGTCCACCACCTCGTGGGCGTGGGCGACGGCGACCGGCTCGAAGTCGACGTAGGCCACCCGCGCGTCGGGCCGGTGCGCGAGCGCGATCTCGTGGACGTTGCCGACCGTCGGCACCCCGGAGCCGAGGTCGAGGAACTGGTGGATGCCGCGGTCGAGGCACCAGGCCACGGCGCGTCGCAGGAAGTCGCGGTTGGCCCGGCACACGTAGGCCATGTCCGGGTTCTGCGTGAGGATCTTCGCGGCCTGCTCGCGGTCGACGGCGAAGTTGCACGCCCCGCCGAGCAGGTAGTCGTAGATCCGGGCGGCGTTGGCGCGGTCGAAGTCGATGCCGGCCTCCAGCGCTCGTTCGGGCGCCGACCACCCGGCCGGTGCTCCCCGACGGTCCCCCTGGCCGCGCGGCACGGTCAAGACGCGCTCGCCCCCTCCGCCATCGTCACCCAGCGCGATGGTCCCATCACCGCCGTCGGGTGGGGGTCAGCGGTGCGCGCGCGGGGCCGGGTCGCCGGTGTGGCTGAACGAGCTGTCGGTGGCGGCGTCGCGCAGCGGGCCCGGCTGGCGCTCCAGGCGTTGGAGCACCCGACGCAGGTCGGCGAGGAGCGCGTCGGCGAGGTCGTGGGTGAAGCCGTTGCGCACCACGAACCGCAGCACGGCGAGGTCGGTGCGGTCCGGCGGGAACGTGTACGCCGGCACCTGCCAGCCGTGCTCGCGCAGGCCCGCGGAGACGTCGAACACCGAGTAGCGGGTGACGCCGTCGTCGAGCGTCGCGGCGAACACGGGCAGCTCGTCGCCGCGCGTGAGGAGCCGGAACGGGCCGAGACCGGCGATCTCGCGAGCCAGGTGGGTCGCCACGTCGCGGCAGTGCTGCTGGACCCGCCGGAAGCCGTCCCGGCCCAGCCGCAGGAACTGGTAGTACTGCGCGGCGACCGGCCCGCCGTTGCGCGAGAAGTTGAGGGTGAACGTCGCCATCTCGTCGCCGAGGTAGTTGACCCGGTAGATCAGCTCCTCGGGCAGCGCCTCGGCGTCGCGCCAGACCACCCACCCGAGGCCGGGGTAGACCAGGCCGTACTTGTGGCCGCTGGTGTTGATCGACGCGACGCGGGGCAGGCGGAAGTCCCACTCCAGGTGCGGGTCGAGGAACGGCGCGACCATCGCGCCGGAGGCGCCGTCGACGTGCACGGGGACGTCCGGGCCGCCGCGGGCGGCGAGGTCGTCGAGCGCCGCGCAGATCGCGGCGACGGGCTCGTAGCTGCCGTCGAACGTCGAGCCGAGGACGGCGACGACGCCGATGGTGTTCGCGTCGACGCGGGCGAGGGCCTGCTCGGCGTCGAGGTGGAAGCGGTCACCCGACACCGGAACCAGACGCGGCTCGACCTCGAAGTAGTTCGCGAACTTGTCCCAGCACACCTGGACGTTGCCGCCCATGACGATGTTCGGCCGGCCGGTGCCGCCGCGGGCGGCCCAGCGCCGCTTGAGGGCCAGGCCGGCGAGCATGCCGGCCTCACTCGACCCCGCCGTCGAGCAGCCGGGTGCGGACGCCGCGTCGGGGGCGTGCCAGAGGTCGGCGAGCATCCGCACGCAGCGCCGCTCGAGCTCGGCGGTCCGCGGGTACTCGTCCTTGTCGATCATGTTCTTGTCGGCGCACTCGGCCAGCAGGAGCGCCCCGTGCGGCTCCATCCACGTCGTCACGAACGTGGCGAGGTTGAGCCGCGCGTTGCCGTCGAGCATCAGCTCGTCGCGCACGAGCTGGTGGGCCACCTCCGGCGCGAGCTCGTGCTCGGGCAGCCGGTGGGACGGCATGCGCCCCGGCTCGGCGGTGAAGATCGGGACGAGGCTGGCGTCGAGACCGCTCCCGGCGTACGGGACGTCTCCTCCGTGCGGCATGCCGCCGATCCTGGCGCGCCGCGGCCGATCAGTCCTGCGGGCTCGCCGGGGTGAGCAGCGGCGTGCGGCGGTAGAGGTCCAGCGAGACGACGGCCAGCCACACCCACGCGACGACCAGCCCGACCCAGAAGCCGAGCACCGCCACCGGCGAGGCGCTGCCGCTCGCGATGCCCAGGAAGCCGAGCAGGAAGACGA
This sequence comes from Actinomycetospora chlora, assembly GCF_039542135.1. Taxonomy (NCBI): domain Bacteria; kingdom Bacillati; phylum Actinomycetota; class Actinomycetes; order Pseudonocardiales; family Pseudonocardiaceae; genus Actinomycetospora; species Actinomycetospora chlora. Next base: position 39,248 of record NZ_BAABHO010000014.1, on the reverse strand, counting down.
TCCCGGCGATGCGGGAGAACCAGGCCATCCCGGGCCGGGCGTGGTACGCGCGGGCGAGCACGAGGCAGCCCGCGACCAGGGCCAGGAAGCCGATCCCGCCGAACAGGAGGTGCCCGACGCCGCCGACGGTGACCGTGGCCGGCGGCCCGTCCGGCGTCCCGGGCGGGAAGCCGTTCATCGGATCGGCGACGAAGGCGCCCGCCCCGACGAGACCGACGCCGTAGACGGCGACGAGCCGCGGACCCCACACGCTGCCGGGACCGCCGCCGAGCACGCGCAGCGCGCGGCGCATCCCGACCGCGGCGGCGATCACCATCAGCCCGGAGAGCACGAGGTTCGCGATCTGGATCCAGCCCCACGCGCCGTTGGCCAGCAGGGACAGGTCGTGGCGGGCGAGGTCGAACCCGTCGCGGGTCAGGGCCTGGACCAGGCCCACGACGACGTAGAACGGCCCGACCAGGACGCCGTAGCCGAGCAGCGAGCGGGTGATCGCCGCCGTGCGGTCGGCGTCGCCGCGCCCGACGAGCGGGCTGCCCGACGGACCGGTGGGGCGCCCGGCCGCCGAACTGGACTGCTCGGTACTCATGGACCGGACGGTACTGCTGTGGGTACCGTGCGGTCCAGTCGGTGGTCGGGAGGGGTGCGGTGGACGACGGGCTCCTCGTGCGGATCGACGCGGGTCCGCCGGCGCCCCGATCGCGGGCGCGGGAGGGCAAGCGCGCGGCGATCGTCCGCGCGGCCACCGAGCTGTTCCTGGCGCAGGGCTACCAGGCCACGAGCACCGAGCAGATCGCGGCGGCGGCCGCGGTGTCGAAGCAGACGGTCTACAACCAGTTCGCCGACAAGCGGACCCTGTTCGCCGAGATCGTCCTGGGCGTCGGGGCCACCGCCGACGCGTTCCTGGCCGAGCTGGCGTCGACGGTCGCGGCGGTGGGCGCGGCCACCGAGGTGGAGCCGGCGCTGCGCCGGGTCGCCCGGCGCTACCTGGCGGTCGTGGGGCACCCGCAGGTCCTCGCGCTGCGCCGGCTCGTGATCAGCGAGGCCACCCGCTTCCCGGACCTCGCCGCCGACTACTACGCCCGCACCCCCTCCCGGGTGCTCGAGGCCCTCGCCGGCCACCTGGCCGAGCTGGGCCGGCGCGGCCTGCTCGCCGTCGACGACCCGGCCCGGGCGGCCGACGACCTCGCCTTCCTCCTCGTCGGGCGCGTGCTCGACGAGGGCATGTTCCGGCCGGGAGTGGTGCGCCGCGACGACACCGCGGTGGACCGGCACGCCGACCACGCGGTCGACGTGTTCCTGGCCGCGTACCCGCCGTCCGGCGGCACAGGTCACCGGTCCTCCGGCTCGTGAGCGAGGAGGCCGGTGACGATCCGGCCTCGACATCGCGATCAGCTCGCGTGTCGCGCGTCGACGATGCGCGGCTGCGCCTCGCGGCGGCGCCAGGAGTCGACGTCGCGCGGCCAGTCGAACGGGTCCGGAGGGTGGTCCGCACTCGGACTCGGCCGCTCGTCCCGGCGCAGCGGATCGTCGGGGTCGCGGTCCCAGGGCGGTGGCTCGAGCGATGGTGACCGGACCCACCAGCGGTGCCCGGACGGCGAGGTCCAGATGATCACCGGTGCGGTGCCGCCGTCGGGATCGGGGGCGAGCTCGGTGTGCCAGTGGCCGAGGGTCTTGAGCTGGTGGTGGCGCCGGCAGACCGGCTTGAGCTGGTCGGCACGGGTCGGTCCGGCGCCGCCGCCAGGTCGGTGGTGCTCGTAGGGCACGACGTGGTCGAGGTCGCAGCGGGCAGCCGGGATGCGGCAGCCAGGGGCGGCGCAGGTGACGTCGCGGGCGCGGACGAAGTCCGCCATGGACGCGGGTGGCCGGTAGCGACGGGCGTCGAGGTGGGCCGCGGCGCCGGTGACCGGGTCGGTGAGCAGGCGCCGCCACCACGCGTCGGGGTCGGAGGCGAGCTTCCGGGCGAGTGCGGCAGGGATGGGGCCGTGGCCCTCGAGCTCGCCAGGCCGGTCGGAGAACCCGGCCAGCACGTCCCACCCGATCGTCACCCGCACCTCGGTGCGGACCGGCGACGACGCGCTGCACCGCACCCCGCGCTGGGGGTCTCGTCCTCGGGTGGGCGTGGGCTGCGTGGCCTGTGCCGCCGGCCCGTCGTCGACGGTGGCAGCCTCGGTCGGGGCGCCCCCGTTCGCTGCGGTGTCGTCCGTGCCGCCGGGCCGGCCGGTCTCGTTCTCGGCCGAGTCGCTGCTGCCGGACACGTCGTCGCCGCAGCTGCAGGGGCCGCCGTCGTCACCACGGCCACGTGCGGTGGCGCCGTCGAGGATGAGGTCGCGCGCGGTGTCGCCGCGGGTCTGCTCCAGGGTGCGCTTCTCGGCATCCGGCGGATCGCCGGCGCTGCGGGCCACGGCGTCCACGACGGCCCACACGCCGCGGGCCTGGTCGGCGGGCAGTCGCAGCTGCAGCACGCCGGTCGCGCCGTGGTCGTCCGACCAGTACCGCAGCCCGCGCCGCGCGGCGGCCTGCTCGGGGCGGCGGCGCACCAGCTCGGGGTCCAGGCGGGTCACGATGCGCCGCACGAGGTCGCGCAGCTGGGCCGGCGTGCGGTCACGGGCCGGGCGGGACCACAGTTCGGCGTCCACCGCCCGCGCGACCCCGTCGTCGCACAGCTCGGTCTGCTCGATCACGACCCGGGCGTGGCCGATGGCGATCCGACCCGCCTCCAACGCCGCCAGGGTGGCGGGCAGCCGGTCGATGAGGACCTCGGCGTGGAACACCCGCACCTCTCCAGTGCGCGGAGCCACCTTCGCCAAGGTGGCCACCTCCATCGCGACCGCCTCGGAGGTCAGTTCGGCCTGCCCCGCTCCGCGACCGCGGGCCTGGCGGGCCTGCAGGTAGTGGGCGGTCTCGCGGTAGAGCCGCCCGGTGGCCCAGTTGGCCAGCGCCTCCCACCCGGCCAGCCGCTCGGCGGCGTCGAACCCCTCGTCGACGGCCAGGTCGACCGGCTCGCTGCCGGCCAGTGCCGCTGCCAACTCCGGACCCGGCAGCCACGACGACCACGCAGGCGCGGCAGATGACGGCCCCTCGGCCACGGCTGCCCAGCCATCATCGAACACATGTTCGATGATACCAGTCACATCGAGGTGGCGGGAGCGACTCCCGAGACCCGTCGCGCCTCCCCACTCTTGACGCTGTCGTCTCTACCGTCTAAAAATCGACACTATCGTCAAACGCGTGGCCCGGGGTCACGCCGTCGTCTTCAGCGAGGAGTGGCCATGGCGTTCGTGATCGGCGTGGACGTGGGCGGGACCTTCACCGACGCCGTGCTGGACGACGACTCCGGATCGGTCATCGCCGCCAAGGCGCCGTCGACGCCGCCGGACTACTCGCGGGGGGTGCTCGACGTCCTCGAGCTGCTCGCCGAGCAGCTGGGGCGGTCGGTCGAGGAGATGCTGGCCGACACCCACCACATCGCCCACGGCACCACGTCGAGCCTCAACGCCCTGGTCCAGCGCGCGGTCCCCGACGTCGGGTTCCTCACCACCAAGGGCCACCGCGACTCGATCTTCATCATGAACGTCGAGGGCCGGTACCTGGGTCGCTCCCCGCACGAGCTGCAGCACGTGCTGGCGCAGGACAAGGACCACTACCTGCTGCCCAAGCGGCACGCCCTCGAGGTCACCGAGCGCGTCGACCGCGACGGCAACGTCGTCGTCGCCCTCGACGAGGACGAGGTCCGCGACCGGGTCGCGACGCTCCGGAGCGAGGGCATCCGGGCCATCGCCGTCTCGCTGCTCTGGGCCTTCCGCAACCCGGTCCACGAACGCCGCATCCGCGAGATCGTCGCCGAGATCGACCCGGACATCTACGTGGCGCTCTCCAGCGAGGTCAGTCCCCGGATCCGCGAGTTCGCCCGGAACTCCACGACGATCATGTCCACCCAGGTCGGCCCCGGCCTGCGCGACTACCTGGCCACCCTCGAGTCGAGCCTCGAGCAGAAGGGCCTGGCCGGGCCGCTGCTGGTCATGCAGTCCAACGGGGGAGCGGTCGCCGCGGGCGAGGCGCCGCAGCAGGCCATCTCGACCGTCGGCTCGGTGCTCACCGGCGGGGTCGTCGGGTCGGTCCAGCTCGGCCAGAAGCTCGGCCACCGGAACATCATCTCCACCGACGTCGGCGGCACGACCTTCCTCGTCGGTCTCATCGTCGACGGCGAGCCCGAGCGCGACACCACCACCGTCATCAACCACCACCCGATCAACGTCCCCACGCTCAAGGTCCACGCCATCGGCTCGGGCGGCGGCGCGATCGCGTGGGTCGACGCCGGCGGCAACCTCCGCATCGGCCCGCACTCGGCGCAGGCCGTCCCCGGCCCCGCCTGCTACGACCAGGGCGGCACCGAGCCCACCAACACCGACGCCAACCTCGTCCTGGGCATCCTCCCGACGGGCCTGCTCGGCGGCCGCAAGGCGCTCGACGTCGAGCGAGCGCGCGAGGCCATCAAGACGAAGGTCGCCGACCCCCTCGGCCTGTCCGTCGAGGACGCCGCCGCCGCCGTCCACGCCGCGCAGAACGCCCAGACCGGCGACCTGCTCCGCAAGAGCGTCGTGGAGGCCGGGCACGACCCGCGCGAGTTCGTCCTCTACGCCTTCGGCGGCTCCGGCCCCGCGTTCTGCGCGAAGTACGCGACGCACCTCGGGGTCGACGAGGTCGTCGTCCCGCTCGGCCCGGTCGCCTCCGCGTTCTCCGCCTACGGCCTCGCCGCGTCCGACATCGCGCTCGCCCAGGAGCTCTCCGACCCCGCCCAGCTCCCCGTCGACGCCGTCCGCCCCGAGAAGAACTTCGCCCAGCTCGAGGACCAGGTCCGCCAGGGCCTCGACCGGCAGGGCCTGGCGTTCGACCGCGTCGAGATCGTCCGCGAGATCGACATGCGCTACGCCATGCAGCTGGCCGAGGTCACGGTGCCGGTGCCCGACGGCCCGCTCGACGAGGCCGCGCTCGACACCGCGGCTCAGCGGTTCGAGCAGCGCTACGCCGACCTCTACGGGCAGGGCACCGGCTTCTCCGCCGCCGGCATCCAGGCGATCACCTACCGCGTCCGCGGCCGCGGCGTCCTGCCGTTCAGCCCCGAGCTCCCGCCGCTCGACCGGGCCACCGGAGACCCGGAGGCCCGGACCAGCAGGCCCGTCTACCTCGAGATCGGCCAGGGCTTCGTCGACACCCCCATCTACGACTACACCACCCTGCGCGCCGGCCACGTGATCGCCGGACCCGCCGTCATCGAGGTCCCCACGACGACCGTGGTCGTCCCCGACGGCCGCACCGGCACCGTCGACGAGCTGGGCAACCTCCACATCACCCGCACCCGGAACGGAGCCTGAGCGATGACCATGGCCGTCCCCGGCTCCGAGCGTTTCTCGAGCCGCCCGATCGACCCCGCCACGCTCGCCGCGCAGCTCCCCGCGAGCCTGCCGGTCCACACCGTCACCCAGGAGCAGATCGACGCGGTCGACCCGCTGACCTACGAGGTGATCCGGCACCGCCTCTGGTCGGTCACCGACGAGATGGGCGAGGCGCTCAAGCGCATGTCCGGCTCGCCGATCGTCACCGACGCCAACGACTTCGACTTCGCCGTGTCCGACGAGCTCGGCCAGGAGGTGCAGGTCGGGCTCTACAACACGATGCTCGTCGGCGCCGTCGACCTCGCCATCTACTGGACGCTGCAGCACCGCGCGACCAACCCCGGCATCGCCGAGGGCGACATGTTCCTCACCAACGACCCGTGGGTCGGCGGCGGGCTGCACCAGAACGACGCCATGGTCTACCAGCCGGTGTTCTGGGAGGGGGAGCTCTTCGGCTGGACCTCGGCGATCGCCCACCAGCCCGACCTCGGCGGCGTCGGCCTCGGCTCGTTCTCCCCGGCCGCGCAGGACGTCTTCTCCGAGTCATTGCCCACCCCGCCGATCAAGGTCGTCCGCGACGGCGTGCTGCAGGAGGACGTCGCCGACGTCTGGGTCCGCCGCTCCCGGGTGCCGATGATGATCGGGCTCGACCTGCGGGCGAAGATCGGCTCCAACACCGTCGGTCGCGACCGCCTCCTCGCCGTCATCGAGCAGTACGGCGCCGACACGGTCAAGGCCGTGATGAAGCGGATGATGTCCGACGCCGAGTCGCGCCTGCGGGGCAAGCTCACGGACCTCCCCGACGGCACCTGGCGGGCCACCGGTTACCAGGACCAGTCCCACTCCGGCGACCGCGGCCTGCACAAGATCACCGTCGAGATGCGCAAGGCCGGCGACCACCTGACCTTCGACTTCACCGGCACCGACCCGCAGTCCGGGGTCGTCAACTGCACCTACGCCGGCATGCGCGGCGGCGTCATGCTCGCGCTGCTGCCGATCCTCGCGGGCGACATCCCGTGGTCGGCCGGTGGGCTCATGCGCTGCTTCGACCTCGTCGCCGAGGAAGGCACGATCAACAACGCGAGCTTCCCGGCCGCCGTCGGGCGCGGGCCGATCGGGCCGGCGTGGCTCACCGGCAACCTCGTCGCGGAGTGCCTCTCGCAGATGCTCGACCAGGCGCCCGAGCTGGATGCGCACGTCCAGTCCGCCTGCTGCGGCACGTGGGACACCGCCGTGATCGCCGGGCTCGACCAGCGCGGCGCGGTGCCGACCCCGTTCCTCTCCATCCTCATGGACCCCATGGCCGGCGGCTACGGCGCCCAGCCGCAGGCCGACGGCATGGACACCGGCGGGCTGTTCTGCATCCCGATGGGCCGCGTGCCCGACGTCGAGATGACCGAGTTCCTCTACCCGGTCCTCGCGCTCTGGCGGCGGGAGGAGCCGGACTCGGGCGGTCCCGGACGACGGCGGGGCGGCGTCTCGGCGTCGATGGCGGTCACGCCGCACGGCACGAGCTTCCCGATCGGCCTGGTCCTCGCCTCCAACGGCAAGGCGGTCAGCCAGAACAACGGGCTCGCCGGCGGCTACCCCGGCAACACCGGCGTCGAGTACATCGCCCGCGGCGCCGAGGTCACGACGATGCTCGGTGCCGGCCGGCTGCCCGCCGACCTCGCCGAGGTCGGTGGTGCGGCGGAGCTGCAGCCCTGCTACGGCGAGACGTACGTCGCGCCCGGCGAGGTGTTCACGATGTTCTGGCAGGGCGGCGGGGGGTACGGCGACCCGCTCACCCGCGAGCCGGAGGACGTGGCCCGCGACGTGCGCGAGGAGAAGGTCACCGCGGCGGCCGCCGAGCAGGCGTACGGCGTGGTCGTCTCGAACGGCACCGTCGACCCCGGGGCGACGGAGAGCCGCCGTCGGGAACTGCGGGACGCCCGCCGCAGCCGGGCCGACGTCGGCGGTGAGCGGGAGACGATCGACCTCACCGGCGCGCGCCGGCTGGACGACAACCTCGTCGCGGTCCGTCGTGGTGGAGCCGAGCAGGTGGCGTGTGTCCACTGCGCGACGCTGCTCGGGTCGGGCGCGGTGGGCGAGCTCGACCTCGTCCGCTACGAGGGACCGGTCAGCGACGCGGGCCCGCAGGTCGTGGACGACGCGGGGTCCTACGTCGACGGCGCGGTGCACTTCCGGCAGTACTGCTGCCCGGGGTGCGCCGTGGCGGTGTCGACGGCGGTCGTGCCGGTCGACCACGTCGACGACGTGACCCGCACCAGCCGCGTGCTCGCGGACGCCCGGTCGTGACGCCGGACCGCGTGGCCGTGCTCGGCGGCGGACCGGGAGGTCTGTACGCCGCGCGGCTCCTGAAGCTCAGCCGGCCGGACTGCGAGGTCGTGGTCCACGAGCAGGGCGTGCCCGACGAGACGTTCGGGTTCGGGGTCGGGCTCGCGGCGCGCACCCAGCGTCGGCTCGCCGAGGCGGACCCCGCCTCGCTCGACGACATCCTCGCGGCCTCGTGGTCCCACGACATGCGGATGCGCGTCGGGGGCCGCGAGGCCGGGATGAGCGTGTCGAGCCTCGTCGCGGTCGGGCGCGCCGAGCTGCTGCGGGTGCTGCAGCGCCACGCCGAGGCTGCCGGGGTGAAGCTCGAGTTCGGGGTGCGGCGCACGGCCGACGAGCTCGACGCCGACCTCGTGGTCGCGGCGGACGGCGTCGGGAGCGCGACGCGGTCGGCCGGCGACTTCGGCGCCGACGTCGAGACCGGCAGCGGCTGGTACCTCTGGGCCGGCGTCGACGTCGCCCTGCCGCACGCGCTGTTCGCCCCGGAGCGGACCGGGCACGGGGTGTTCGTGACGCACGCCTACCCCTACGCGGCCGACCGCAGCACGTTCCTGGTCGAGACCGACGAGGCGACGTGGCGATCGGCGGGGTTCGCGGAGACCACGGCGGCGACCCCCGCCGACGCGTCCGACGAGGACGCCCTGCGCTACCTCTCCGGCGTCTTCGCCGACCACCTCGACGGCCACCACCTGATCGGCAACCGCACGCGCTGGCTGCGCTTCCGGACGGTGCGCTGCGCCCGCTGGCACGCCGGGCGGGTCGTCCTGCTCGGCGACGCCGCGCACACCGCGCACTACTCGGTGGGCTCGGGCACCAAGCTCGCCATGGAGGACGCCATCGCGCTGGTCTCCGCGCTGCAGGAGACGAACGACCTCGAGTCCGCGCTGACGGCCTACGAGGCCGCCCGCCGCCCGGCCGTCACGCGGCTCCAGGACATCGCGGAGCGGTCGCGCCGCTGGTGGGAGACGTTCCCGGAGCGGCTGGACCTCCCGGTCGAGCAGCTCCTCGTCGCCTACATGAGCCGCGCCGGCAACGTCCCGCTGGAGCGCTTCGCCGCCGGGACGCCCGAGGTCGTGACGTCGGCCCTGCGGCAGTGGGCGGGGGAGGGGCCGCCGGCCGGCGGGTCGCTCGTCGAGTGGGCGTTCGCGCGGGCACTGCGCCCGTCGTCGCCCGGGCAGGAGCCCGACCTGGACGTGCTGGACGAGCCGCTCGGCACGCGGGGCTTCGACTCGCGCGTCGTGCCCGACGACCCCGCCGCGCTCGGTGCGACGGTGCTCGACGTCGGCACCGACGCCCGCCCGTCGGGCGTCGAGCACGCCGTCGAGGACGCCGTCCGCCGCGGCGCCGGCGTCACCGGCGCGGTGTGGCTCACCGGCGGGGACGACCGCTCGAGCGTCCTCACCCGGCTCGAGGTCGCCGAGCGCCTGCGGCGTCGCACCCCCGCGCTCGTCGTCGTCGCCGGGCCGCGAGACCTGCGCGACGACTTCGCCGACGGCCTCGTGGCCGACCGCACGCACCTGGTGGCGCTGCGATGACCGCGAGGACGACCGCGGGGACCCGCTATCCCGCGGACCGCGTCACGGCGTACCGCGAGGCCGGGCTCTGGGGCATCCGCACGATCGCCGAGGAGCTGCACGCGGTCGCGCTGGCCCACCCGGACCGCGACGCCGTCGTCGCGGCCCAGGGCCGGCGGACGTACGCCGAGCTGGACGCCGAGACCGACCGGATCGCGGTCGGGCTCGCCGGGCTCGGGCTGCGGCCGGGCGACCCGGTGATCGTGCAGGTCACCAACCGGCTCGAGACGGTCGTCGCCTGGTACGCGCTGCTCAAGGCCGGACTGGTGCCGGTCGCGACGCTGGCTGCCCACCGCGGGCACGAGATCGCGCACATCAGCCGGGCCGCCGGGGCCCGCGCCCACCTGGTCGAGAGCGGGACGAAGGGCATCGACCTCGTCGCCTTCGCCCACGAGCAGGCCCGCGACCACCCGACGCTGCGCCACGTCCTCGTCCTCTCCGACCTCCCCGTCGCCGACCTCGACCCGGCCGCGGCGCGGGCGCGGGTCGAGGAGATCCAGCACGGGATCGACCCCGACGACGTCGCGGTGTACCAGCTCTCCGGCGGCACCACGGGCGTCCCGAAGCTGATCCCGCGGCGGCACGCCGAGTACTGGTACAACGCCCGCGCCTACGCCGAGGTCCTCGGCTGGACCGCCGACGACCGCGTCGGGCACCTCATCCCCGTGATCCACAACGCCGGGGTTGTGTGCGGCGTCCACGGCCCGCACACCGTCGGTGCCTGCCTCGTGCTCACCGACCACGACCTCGACACCGCGATCCCGCTGCTCGTCGCCGAGCGCACCACCTCGGTGCTGTTCGGCCACGTGCACTACCGGGCGCCGGAGCACCCGCGCTACGACGAGCTCGCGGCGTCGCTGCGCGTCGTCCTGCTCTCCGGGGCGAAGGTGTCGCCGGAGCTGTTCGCCCGCACCGGCCGCGGCGGGGCGTGGGTGGGGCAGCTGTTCGGCATGGCCGAGGGCATGTTCCTCGTGACGCCGCGCGGGTCGTCGCCGGAGCTGCGCCGCGAGACCGTCGGGGTGCCGATCTCGCCGCTCGACGAGGTGCGGATCCTCGCGCCCGGGACCGAGGACGAGGTCCCCGACGGTGAGGTGGGGGAGCTGTGCTGCCGCGGTCCCTACACGCTGCGCGGCTACCACGGCGTCGACCGGCCCGAGGCGTTCACCGCCGACGGCTCGTACCGGAGCGGTGACCTCGCCGCGGTGCGCCGGCTCGACGGGTACCGCGCCATCTCGATCGAGGGCCGCATCAAGGACCTCATCAACCGCGGCGGCGAGAAGATCAACGCCGAGGAGGTCGAGCTCCTGCTGCTCGCGCATCCCCACGTCGTCGAGGCGGCGCTGGTCGCGATGCCCGACCCGCGGCTCGGTGAGCGCGGCTGCGCGTACCTGGCCACCGACGGCACGCCGGTCACGCTGGAGGACGTGCGCGCCCACCTCGCGGCGCTCGACGTCGCGCGGTTCAAGTGGCCCGAGCGCGTGGAGCGGGTGGACGCCCTGCCGCGCACGAAGGTCGGGAAGCTCGACAAGAAGGTAATGGCCGCAGACATCACGAGCCGTCTGGAGCGAGAGTGAGCCACCACCGGATCGGGATGATCGTCCCGAGCTCCAACGTCACCGTCGAGACCGAGGTCCCGGCGCTGCTCGCGCGGCACCCGTCGGCGACCTTCTCCTTCCACGGCAGCCGGATGCGCATGCACCGGGTGACGCCCGAGGAGCTCGTCGCCATGAACGCCCAGCGCGGCCGGTGCGTCGACGAGCTGGCCGACGCCGGCGTCGACGCCCTGCTCTACGCCTGCCTCGTCGCGGTCATGGCGCAGGGGCCGGGCGAGCACCGGCGGGTCGAGGCCGAGGTCGCCACCCGGCTCGGCGAGCGCGGGCTGCCGGCGGCGCTCGTCTCCAGCGCCGGGGCCCTGGTCGACGCGCTGGCCGCCCGGTCGTGGGGCCGGGTCGCGCTGGTCATGCCGTACCTGCGGCCGCTGGCCGAGCAGGTCGTCGCCTACCTCGAGGCCGAGGGCCTGGAGATCGTCGACTGGGCCGCGCTCGAGGTCGGCGACAACACCGAGGTCGGCTGCATCCCCGGCGACCGCGTGCTCGACGCCGCCCGCGGCCTCGACCTGGGGCGCGCGGACGCCCTGGTCGTGTCCTGCTGCGTGCAGATGCCGTCGCTGCCGATCGTCGGAGCCGCCGAGCGCGAGCTCGGCCTGCCGGTGCTCTCGGCCGCCACCGCGGGCGCGTTCTGCCTGCTCCGGGCCCTCGATCTGCCGACGGAGCTCCCCGACGCCGGGGCGCTCCTCGCGTCCCCTGCCCCCGCCGCCGTCTGACCCACCGGACCGCGGAGGGGGCTCAGCTCACCCGCACCGACACGTGCCCCCGGAAGCGGCCGGCGAGCAGGTCGACGAGCGCCCCGGGGGCGGCGTCGAGACCGCCCTCGACGACGGTGTGGGGGAAGACCAGCCCCTCGGCGAGCCAGCGGCCGAACGCCGCCGGCCACTCCCCGAGGACGTGCGGGGCGTGGGACAGGGCGAAGCCGCGCAGGTGGATCCCGCGCACGATGGCCCGCTGCGTGTCGAGACGCGGCCACGGCGCCCCGGCCTGCTGGGTCGCGAGGGCGCCACCGATCGCGAGGCGGGCGTGCGGGGCCGCCACCTCCACGGCCGCCTCGAGCTGCGTGCCGCCCACGAGGTCGAGCACCGCGGTGACGCCCTCGGGCGCGGCCGCGCGCAGCGCGTCGGGCAGCCCGGGGTCGTGGTGGTCGATCGCGGCGTCCAGGCCGAGCTCGTCGACGAGCCAGCGGCACTTGTCTAGCGACCCGGCCGTGCCGATCACCCGGGCCGCCCCGAGCCGCCGCGCGATCTGGCCCGCCAGCGATCCGACCCCGCCGGCCGCGCCGGTCACCAGCACCACGTCGCCGTCGCGCACCCCGGCGACGTCGCGCACCCCGTACAGCGCGGTCGCGCCGTTGCCGGTGGCGAGGTGGTACTCGGGCGCGGGCAGCAGCGTCGGGTCGAGGACCTGCACCGCGGAGGCGGGGACGTCGGCGTACTCCGACCAGGGACCCCAGAAGGAGACGAGCGTGCCGGCCGGCACGGGCCCGCCCTCCGGGGCGAGGACGGTGCCGACCGCGGGGCCGTCCACGGGCTCGTCGAGCGCGAGGGGCGGGAACGGCAGGTCGGCGTCGGCGTCCATGCGCTCGCGCAGGACCGCGGCGAGCCCGAGGTGCCCGGTCCGCACGAGCAGCCGGCCGGGCGCCGGGGGCCCGACGGGGACCTCGACGGTGCGGAAGACGTCGGTGGTGAGCGCGCCCGCGGGACGGGCGACCAGGTGGACGGCGCGGGCGCGGTCGGGGAGCGGGTCGGGGAGCGACACGTCAGACCACCAGGACGAGCCGGCCCCGGACACGGCCCGTCTCGCTCCAGCGGTGGGCGTCGGCGATCGCCGACAGCGGGAACGTCCGCTCCACCGGCAGCCAGAAGCGGCCGGCCTCGATCAGGTCGCCGATCGTCGCCATCGCGTGGAAGGCGTTGCCGTCGGCGAACCCGTTGCTGAAGTGCACGCCGTGGGCGGCGGCGCCCTCCGTGTCGGCCACGGTGAGGACCCGGTCGGCCGCACCGGTGAGCGCGACGAGCTCGGGCAGGACCCCGCTGCCCGCGATGTCGACGGCCGCGTCGACACCGTCGGGCGCCAGGGCCCGGACCCGGTCGACGAGGCCGTCGCCGTAGACCACCGGCTCGGCGCCGAGCAGGCGCAGGTAGTGCTGGTTGGCCGCGCTCGCGGTGCCGATCACCCGGGCCCGGCGGGCCCCCGCCAGCTGCACCGCGGTGCTCCCGATGCCGCCCGAGGCCCCGCTGAGCAGCACGGTCGTGCCCGCGCCCACCGTCAGCTGGTCGAGCACGCGGGTGGCGGTCTCGAGCGCGATCGGGAGCCCGGCCGCGTCGACGAAACCGAGCGAGCGGGGCATCCGCGCGCGGTGGGTGACGAGCGTGTACTCCGCCGCGCCCGCGTGGTCGTCGGAGACGCCGAACACCCGGTCGCCCACGGCCACGTCGGTGACGCCCTCGCCGAGCTCGTCGACGACGCCGGCGACCTCGGCGCCGGTGGTGGACGGCAGCGGCGCACCGAAGGACAGCGTGCCGGCCCGCAGCTTCGGGTCCGAGGCGCTGATGCCGACCGCGCGGACGGCGAGGCGCACCTGGCCGGGACCGGGGTGCGGGTCGGGCAGGTCGACGATCTCGAGGACCTCGGGTCCTCCGTACTGCGCGAACCGTGCGGCCTTCATGGCGGTCCCCTTCCGTCGATCAGCAACTTATCATCGATAAGTTCCTGAGCAACGGGATACCCTGCGCGGCATGGACGACGAGCGGGCGAGCGACGTGCTGTGGCTGCGCGATCGTCCGGAGCCCGCGCCGCGGCGGGCCGAGCCGCTGAGCGTGGCGCGCATCGTCACGGCGGCCGTCGCGGAGCTCGACGAGCACGGCGTGGAGCGGCTGACCATGCGCCGGCTCGCGCAGCGCCTCGACGTCACCTCGACCGCGCTCTACTGGCACGTCCGCACCAAGGAGGACGTGCTCGACCTCGCCGTCGACCACGTGCTCGGCGAGGTGCCGATCCCGGGTGAGGCCGGCCCGCGGCCCGCGGTGCGCGCGCTGCTCGTCGACTGGCGCGCGGCGATGCTGCGGCACCCGTGGTCGTCGGTCCTGCTCGGGCGCCCGCTGCTGGGGCCGAACGTGCTCGCGCGCATCGAGTTCCTGCAGGCGACGCTCGTGCGGGCCGGCCTGTCCGGCGTCGAGCTGAACACCGCGACGAAGCTGCTCTCCAACGTCGTCATCGGCACCGCCATGAACGATTCCTCCTGGCGGCGCCTGGGCGACCCCGCGGTCATGGCCGAGGTGCGCGCGTTCATCGGCGGGCGCGGCGACCTCTACCCGACGCTGGGCTCGTCGGGCTTCCTCGACGGCGGCCCCACCGACGACGAGCTCTTCGAGCGCGGGCTGGACCGGGTGCTCGACGCGGTGGGGCTCAGCCCTCCGGCGTGAACGACAGGGTCGGCCGGTAGAGGCCCGGGTACTGGGCCGGGCGCGGCGCGGCCGGGTCGCTCCCGAAGCGGGTCGCCGCCTCCCGCATCTCCGGGTTCGCGGCGGCGTCGCGCCACGCCTGCTCGCTGTCCCACCGCGCGATGTTGACGAGCTGGAAGCGGGCCTCGCCGGACACGGCCTCGTGGAGCTGGGCGCCCCGGAACCCGGGCGCCGCCGCCATGATCGCCGCGAGCCGCCGCCAGCCGTCCGTGAACGCCGGCACGTCCTCGCGCGCGATCTCGAAGACGTTGATGAACGTGACGCCGTCCTTATCGCTGTTCTGCTCCATTGACCAATGGTAAGTGGCGTTGCGCCCGATCCGCCAGGGCTGCTCCTCCGTATCGTCGCCACCCATGAGCGCGCCCGAACCCGTCCCGGACGGCGCCCCCGCCCGGCGGCCCCGCCGGGAACTGGTCGAGGCGCAGATCTACGAGCAGGCGACGCGGCTGTTCGCCGAGCGCGGCTTCGCGGGCACGAGCCTGCAGGACATCGCCGAGGCGATGGGCATGACGCGGCCCTCGCTGTACTACTACGTCCGGAACAAGGACGAGCTGCTCGCGCGCCTGGTCACCGAGATCACCGAGGGGCCGGCGGACACCGCCGAGGAGATCGCGGGCAGCGCCGACGACCCCGTGACCAAGCTGCGCGAGCTGGTGCGGGTCACCGCGGCGCAGCAGGCCCGTCACGGGCCGCGGTTCCAGCTGGTGATCCGCTCGGAGTCGGAGCTGCCCGACGACCTCGCCGCGTCCCACGCGGCGGCGAAGCGGCGGGTCCTCGACGGCTTCGTACGCATCGTCGAGGAGGGCGTCCGCAGCGGGCAGTTCCGTCCGCGGCCGGCCCGCAGCACCGCGCTCGCCCTCATCGGCATGTGCAACTGGGTCGCCTTCTGGTACCGCGACGGCGGGCCCCAGGGTGTCGACGACGTCGCCGACCAGATGGCCGAGATGGCCGTCGCGATGGTCGCCCAGGCCCCGGACCGGCAGCCCGACAGCCCGCGGCCGGACGACCCCGCGGCGGCGCTCCGCCTGCTGCGCCAGGACCTCGACTACCTCGAGAGCGTTATTGCTACACCGACGTCGAAAGATTGACGCTGACGTAGACGGCTCCTACGCTGGGGCCATGGCGCTGGAGCACAAGGTCCGCGGTGTCGACCACGCGGCGTTCCCGACGTTCGACCCGGCCGCGACCGTCCGCTTCTACCGCGACGTCCTCGGCTTCCCGGTCGTGCACTCGATCTGCGCGGCCGGGTGGGGCCCGGAGGACCACCCGGACTTCATCCACTTCTTCTTCGACATCGGCAACGACGACCGGATCGCGTTCTTCTACTACTTCGGCCTCGAGCCCCAGCACGCCCACGGGCGCGGCGACGTCTACGCCGGGTTCGGCCCGGAGGTGCCGGAGTTCTTCGTGCGGTCGCGCCACCTCGCCATCCACGTCGAGGACGACGCCGACCTGCTGGAGTACCGCCGCCGTCTCGACGAGTCGGAGTGGCCGGTGGAGATGCAGATCCGGCACGAGACGATCGAGTCGATCTACACGCACGACCCGAACGGCTACATGGTCGAGTTCACCCGCGCGATGCGTCCGGTGACGCCGCAGGAGGACCTCGACGCGAACCTGACGATCGACGCCCTGCTCGACGTCGTCGGCGCGCCCGAGCCGAGCTTCGGCAAGCTGCTCGCGCGCAAGGCCGAGCTGATCGTCGAGCGCGCGGCCGCCTGGGAGCTGGAGCAGAGCCGGTGACCGCCCTCTACGTCCTCGACGTCCCGGAGAACACCACGGTGGCCAAGGTCGCCGCCGAGGACGCGACGGTGACCGTCGGGAAGGTCGGGCCCTACTTCGAGATCACCGCGGACGGGCCGATCGTCGTCGACCGGCGCGCGACCGGGTGCCGCCACGCGGTCTGGTACTCGTGCGTCGCGGGCGTCGCGGGGGGCGACATCACCCAGCACGACAAGCACGCGCTGCGGATCGACCCGGCATGAGCGCACCCGTCACCGGTCTGGGGGCCGGCCGGCACGTCGCGGTCGGGGAGCGCCCGGCGACCACCGCGACGAGCGTCCACGAGCTGACGACGTCCGACGGCGCCACGGTGCGCGGGCTGCTCGCGACGGTGCCGGGGGCGCGCACGGTCGCGTTCGTCATGCACCCGCGCCAGGACGTCACCCACCACGCGCTGGTGCCGCACCTGCTGCGGGCCGGGGTCGCGGTGTGGACCCAGCACACGCGCTCGGTCAACAACGACCTGACGCTGGTGCACGAGCAGGCGCTGCTCGACGTCGCGGCCGGGGCGGTGTTCCTGCGGGAGCGGGGGTTCGACGCGGTCGTGCCCGTCGGCCACTCCGGCGGGGGGACGCTGTTCGCCTACTACCTCGAGCAGGCCGGTCTTGCCCCCACCGAGCGGATCGCCACCACGCCGGGCGGGCGGCCCACGGGGCTCGCGGACGCGGAGATGCCCGCGCTCGACGGCGTCGTGTTCCTCGCCCCGCACCCCGGGCAGGGCCGGCTCCTGCTCGGCTGCATCGACCCCTCGGTGGCCGACGAGCGCGACCCGCTCGCGGTCGTCCCGGCGCTCGACCCGTTCGACCCCGCGAACGGCTTCGCCGAGCCGCCCGCCAGCAGCGCGTACGCCCCGGAGTTCCTCGAGCGCTACCGCTCCGCGCAGCACGACCGCGTCGCGCGGATCGACGCGCACGCCCGAGCGCTCCTCGCGCGCACCGCCGAGGCCCGGGCCGCCCACCGGCGCACGGGCGCCGCCGGGGACCGCCGGCGCGCGCTCGCGCCGCACGTGATCACGGTGTTCCGCACCGACGCCGACCCCCGCACCGTGGACCTGTCGCTCGACCCGAGCGACCGGCCGTACGGCTCGCTGTTCGGGGCGCGCCCCGACCTGATCAACTACGGGCAGGTGGGCTTCGGGCGGCTGACGACGCCCGAGGCATGGCTGTCGACGTGGTCGGGCCTGTCGTCGCACGCCGACTTCGTGCGCTGCGCCCCCGGCGTCACCGTGCCGACGCTCTTCCTCGAGCTCACCGGCGACCAGGCGGCGTTCCCGTCGGACTCCCGGCGCATGGTCGGCGCGCTCGGCGCCACCGACCTCGTGCACCTCGCCGTGCGTGGCACGCACTTCGGCGGCGCGATCGCCCCCGGGGAACCGACCGGGAACGAGCTCGCCGCCGACGAGGTGCGCCGGTGGCTCGGCGACCGGTTCGCCCTCGCCCCGGCACCGGCCTGGGATCCCCGGTCGTCGCCCCCGCACGACACCTCGCCGTGACGTGGGTGTCGTCGCGGTTGCCCCTGGTCGACGCTGGGCATTCGCACAGTGATCCGGCGACTGCGGCCCGCGACCAGCTCGGCGTCCCTCGTCGCTGGGGCACCCGACGCCGAGGGGGTCTCTCAGGTGCTCGACGAACGAGAGCAGCGCATCCTGGCCGACATCGAGCGGCAGATCGAGGTGAGCGATCCAGGTCTCGCCCGCCTCGCCCGCACGAAGGACGAGCGCCGGACGTACTGGTACGCGGTCGCGGCCCTCGTGGTCGGCGCGGTGCTCGGGGTGGCGCTCGCCGGCCTCGGCCCGGTCGGCCACGGCCTGCTGCTGATCCTGGTCTCCGCCGTTCCCCTGGTGGTGTGGCACTGGCGACGGCCGGGGTCGGCGCAACCGTCGGCGTTCCGCCGGCTGCGCTGACGCCCCGCCCGACCGTCAGGCGCTCCGTCCCGCGCCGACCCAGCCGAGCACCGCGGTCAGCGCGTCCTCGGCGAGGGCGCCCGGGAGGTCGGTGCCGAGCCGCTGCTGGGCCCAGCCGCGCAGGCGCATGCCGCCGACGGCTGCGCCGAGGGCCGTGCCGGCGGCGACGAGCGCCCCGGGGCCGGGCTCGCGCCCGTCGCGCCGCGCGGCGGTGCTCGCGGAGCCCGCGGCCAGCGCGAGGCGCGGCACCAGCGCGGACGGCGAGGTCCGCGGCGGGATGGCCGGGTGCATGTCGCCGGCCACCTCGCCGAGCGCGAGGACGCTGACGAGCGTGCGGACGGAGCCGTTCGCGGCCGTCCCGCTGGCCCCGCGGTCGCCGCGCTGGGCGCGCCAGGCCAGCGCCGCCGGTCCCGCCGTGCTGCGCGCCCCGGTGGCCGCGTCGAGGGCGGCGGCGCGCAGGACGCTGCCGGTGGTCGCGGGCCGCGGCCCGGCGTGCGGGCGCTCGGCGCGCTCCCGGTCGTCGGCGCGGAACGTCGAGGACAGCGTCGCGTGCGTGGTGACGCCGTAGACGAGGTGCGGGACGGCGTCGGCGGCCCAGTCCGCGTTGGCCCACCGGCGCGGGTCGGTGAGGCCCAGGCGGGCCATGGGCAGGTCCGACGCGGCCATCGCCGCGAGGCCGAGCAGCGGGCCGCCGACCACGGCGGGCAGCCGCACGCCCGCGCTGCGCAAGACGCCCGCGAGGCCGCCGACCGCCACACCGGTCGCCGACCCGGCGAGCCCGCCGAGCCCCTCGAGGCGGCGACCGCGCTCGCGCCGCGAGCCCGGTACGTCCACGTCGACCCGGTCGGCGACCGCGGAGACCAGCTCGGTGGGCGCCCCGCTCGCCGGCCGGGCCCGCAGGGCCATGTCGGCCTGGGTGGTGAGGTTCAGCGCGGTGGTGCCGGCCGCGCCGGCGGCGGTGCCGCGCAGGAGTCCGGTCAGCAGTGACGTCATCGCGCCGGACTACCCGGCGACCGTCCTGAGAACGCGTTCCGCCGTTCGGGCTAGTACGACGCCCGGTGACGTGGTGCTCACCGTGCGCGAGCGGCCGCCGATCTCCGGGAGCGGTCGCCGTTCTCAGGTCCGGCCGGTCACCGCGGTGATCACTCCTAGCGTCGGCGCCCGTGTCGAAGCGCGCGAAGCGAGCCCTGTGGTCGTCGGCCTTCGTCCTGCTGCTGCTCGGTCCGGCGGCCGTGTACGTGGACGGGGAGGGGATCGGGAAACCGCTCGGCCTGGTGCTCGTCCTGTCCGGGCTGGTCGCCGTGGTCGCGATGGCGCTGACGACGATCGGGGCGTCACGGGTGCGGGCGCTGACCACCGCCCTGGGGATCGACCGCGTGATGGGCGTGCACCGCTGGCTCGGGGTGGCGGCGCTCGCCCTCGTCGTCGTGCACCTCGTGGTTGCGGTGGTGCGCAGCCCGAAGCTCCTGAACCCGCTCGCGGGGTCGCTCGCCATCCAGTTCGGCTGGGCCTCCCTCGCCGGGATGCTGGTGCTCGCGGGCGCGGCGTCGTGGGGACGGCGCCGCGGCGCGCGCTACGAGTGGTGGGCCCGGGCGCACGTCGCCGGCGCCGCCCTGGCCCTCGCCCTCGCCGGGCTGCACATCGTCTGGCTCGGGGACCTGCTGGAGGACCGCACGATGCGGGTCGTGCTCTCCGTGCTCGCGGCCGCCCTGCTGGTGGTGCTCGCGCGCCGGTGGGTGTGGCAGCCGCTGTTCTCCCGGCGCGGGGCCTACGTCGTCTACGGCGTGCGCGACGAGGGCGGCGACGTGGCCACCCTGGCGCTCACCCCCGTGTCCCGCCGCGGCGCCCTGCGCTTCGCGCCCGGCCAGTTCGTGTGGCTGCGGCTGCACCGCCGCGTCGTCGGCGTGCAGGAGCACCCGTTCACGATCGCGTCGAGCGCCGAGCTCACCGACCGCCTCGAGCTGACGATCCGCGCCAGCGGCGACTTCAGCCGGGCGCTCGCGCGGCTGCGCCCGGGCCGCAAGGTGTGGCTCGACGGCCCGCACGGCAGCTTCACCCCCGACACCCCGGAGCGCGTCGACGGGCTCGTGCTCGTCGCGGGCGGCGTCGGCATCACCCCGATGATGAGCATGCTGCGCACGCTGGCCGAGCGCGGCGACGAGCGGCTGCACCGGCTCGTGCTGGCCGAGCGGGCCGACCAGCCGCTGTTCGGTCCCGAGCTCGAGGTCCTGTCCCGCCGGCTCGACCTCGAGGTCACCCGCACCCACGGCCGCCGCGTCGACGCCGAGCTCCTCGGCGAGCTGCTGCCCCGCGCCCGCGGCCGGCTCGAGTACTACGTGTGCGGGCCGCCGTCGCTGCTCACGGGCACGACGGACGCCCTCGGCGAGCTCGGCGTGCCGCCCGGGCGCGTCCACAGCGAGCAGTTCGGCTGGACCGGCCCGGTGCCGGTGGCGACCCCCTCCGGTGCGCCGGCGGCGCCCACCGCGCCCGCGACCGGCGACGTCCCCCGGCCGCGGCGCCCGCGGACGGGGCCGACGCCGCGCGTGTCGGGGCGCACGGTGAGCTCGCCGGCCTCGCCCGCCGACCACCACCCGACGCACCCGTCGATCCCGGTCCGCGTCGTCGACGGCGGGCGCGGACGACGCTGACCCGCGCCACCGGTCACGCCACCGCCGGGGGCGGCTCCGGCCGCAGGGCGGCGACGAGGTGCTCCACCGCCTCGTCGAGGCGGTGCTGCGCCGCCCGGTCGCCGAGCCGGCGCGCGCCCAGGCCCTGGGCCGCCTCGTGCCGCACCGCGTCGGCGGCGCGCCGCATCGCCGTGGGCGGCCGGTCCGCGACGACGTCGGCGTAGGTCCCACGCCAGCGCCGCGACTGCCGGACCGACGGGTCGGCGGGGTGCAGCGGGTCGCGCCGCGTCGACCGCAGCGGCTGGACGGGCACGCCGTACCGCTCGCCCAGCGTCCGGAGCAGCGACACGTCGAGAGGGCCGGCGTAGGGGCCGGCCGGCACCCCGGGTCCCTCGGCCCCGACGTCGTCGGCGACCGCGAACAGCACCAGGGGATAGGCCCGCTCGGCCCGCCAGCCCGCCGTGGCCTCGACCACCCGGCCCCACAGGGCCGTGGCCCCGAGGACCACGGGCGCGGGACGGTGCCCGGCCAGGAGGGCGAGGTCGGCCGTGGCGTACAGGCCGCAGGTGCAGTCCCAGCCCGGCGGGTCGGCGCAGCCGGTGGGACACGACGCGGTGGCCGCGCGCCGCGGCGTCCACGTCACGGGGCGCAGGGGGGAGACGAGGACGGGACCGTCCTCGTCGATCCCGAGGTGCCAGAGCCGCCAGCCCGCGATCGGGACCGCGAGGTCCGGCGCCTCGCTCACGCGCTCGGGAGGCGCGCCGGCTCCCGCCCCGCGCCCGACCGCGGCGTGGGACGGGGACGCCGGGGCCGCACCTCGGCGAAGCGGTCCGGGAAGTCGCGGTCGGGGACGGGGTCCACGACCGGCTCGACGGTGATGGTGCGGAGCTGCTCCCCGATGCGCATCGCGCCGGCCTCTCGTCGGTTCCACGTGGCGTGGGTCTCACTCGAACGGGTCAATCCGACCCTACGCCCCCCGCGGCGAGATCGGTCCACCAGTCGACGATCTGGTCGCGGTGGACGAGGGCGATCTCCGGCTCGCCGGCGACGTGGGCGAGGAAGTCGCGCACGGCGGCCGCCCGGGCGGCCTGGCCGCTCCAGCGCGGGTGCAGACCGACCGTCATCAGCCGCGCGCCGGCGCCGTGACGGGCCTCGTCGAGCAGGAAGTCCGCGGCCCCGATGAGCGTCTCGGCGAAGTGGCGCGGCGTCGCGTAGGTGGGCGCGAGGAAGTAGCGGGTGTCGTTGTGGACCTTGGAGTAGGGGACGACGAGCCAGCGCCGCCCGTCGACCTCGGTCCACCAGGGCAGCTCGTCGTTGACCGCGTCGCTGTCGTAGACGAGGTCGGGGTGCGCCGCGGCGAGGCGTCGCGTGCGCTCGCTGGGGAACGAGCGCACGTACCAGCCGCGGACGGGTCGCCCGACGAGTCCGGGGAGCACCCGCATCGCGTGCTCGAGGTCGGCCCGCTCCTCGTCCTCGCTCATCGCGGTGACCTCGGCCCAGCGGTAGCCGTGGCCCAGCACGTCGTGGCCGCTGGCCCGCAGCCAGGCGGCGAAGGGTGGGTTGCGCTCGAGCGCGCGGGCGCAGACGCCGAACGTCACGGGCACGTCGAACCGCTCGACCAGGCGCACCAGCCGCCAGATGCCGACGCGGCTGCCGAACTCGAAGTGGCCCTCGGTGCCGAGGTCGCGGACGGCCGGGTCGATCGGGATGCCGTACTCGCCCCACGCGTCGTTGCCCTCGCCGTCGGGCCACGCGGCCTCGGCGCCCTCCTCGACGTTGATCACCACGTTGACGGCCACGAGGGCACCGTTCGGCCACCGCTCGAGGGGGTTGTGCGGCCCGCGGCCGACGAAGTCGCGCTCCATGCCGCCGGTCTACCCCGCTCAGAGACCGAGGAGGGCGGGGAGGAGCGCCACGCTCCCGGCGAGCGCGCCGGCCAGGCTGCAGGGGACGAGCACGCCGGCGCACGTCACCCACGACGTGCCCCAGAACCACGCCCAGGTGCGGGCGAGGTAGACGTACACCGGCACGATCAGCAGCAGCGCGAGCACGCCGCCGACGTCCGGGACGTTGAACAGCGCCATCGGCGGGAACGTGAAGCCGAGGGTCAGGCAGAGGAACGCGAGGAAGTCGCGGCTGGACCGGCGCACCGGGGCGATCCGGCGCATCCAGCGGAAGTACAGCGAGTACGTCGTCCCCCAGCACAGGAGTGGGAAGAGCGCGCCCCCGACCAGGCCGACCACCGGGTTCTCCCCGAACAGGGTGCTCGGGGCCAGGCAGAGGAAGTAGAACCCGACGCTGATCTCGAAGAACTTCGCGGCGTCGCTGAGCCGGCCGAGCCGGAAGCCGCGCAGCGTCTCCGGCAGCGGTGCCCGCAGGATCGTCCAGTAGCGCGTCGCCCAGCGCCGCAGGGCGCCGACCTTGAGGAACGTCTCGGCGACCAGGCGGGTCGGGCTGCCGGAGGACCCCATCGACCAACCGCACCGGCTGCAGTACTCCCCGCGGTCGACGAGCCCGCAGCTGTCGCACCGGAGGGGCCGGGCCGCCCCGGCCGGCTGCCAGACGCCCGTGGAGCCGTGGGGTCCGAACGCGCCCGGCGGGGGCGGGCCCGGGTGGCGGGGGCCGTGCGCGGCGTGGGTCGGGATCGTGGCGTGCTCGGGCCGGACGGCCATCACTGCTCCTCCTCGTCGTGGGGTGCCGGGTCGTGGGGTGCCGGACACGACGTGGACGACGGGGCGGGCGCTCGCCGGTGCAGGTCGGCGCGGCTCCCACCCGGACGCGATCGGGATCGCGGTGGGTGACGGCGTACTCGGCAGTCGGGTGTACCGACGCCGTCCGGCGTCCTACGGACGGCCGCCCTCGGCGAGGCGCGTCTCGAGCCGGCGGGCGGCGGTGAGCAGCGCGTCGGCCCACCGCGCGCCGGGCCGCCGGCCGATCCGGTCGACGGGGCCCGACACGGAGACGGCGGCGACGACCGCCCCGTCCGGTCCGCGCACGGGGGCGGAGACGCT
The DNA here is from genome assembly GCF_039542135.1 of Actinomycetospora chlora. Taxonomy (NCBI): domain Bacteria; kingdom Bacillati; phylum Actinomycetota; class Actinomycetes; order Pseudonocardiales; family Pseudonocardiaceae; genus Actinomycetospora; species Actinomycetospora chlora. The sequence continues at coordinate 15,550 of NZ_BAABHO010000014.1, read as the reverse complement.
CGCGACCCCGGCCTCCCGCTCGGCGACGCTCTGCGCCCAGCCCCGGCGGCGGACGTCGTCGAGCACGGCCGCGGGGAAGTCCGACGGGCCGCGCGACCACGCCGCCAGCACCTTGGCCCCCGACCCGGCGGCCATCGACACCCGCACGCCGACCGGCACCGTGTCGCGCAGCCCGCTCGCCGGCTCGGCGGCGGCGACGCACACGCGCAGGCCCGGGTCGGCGGGGTCGCGCCGGTAGAGCTGGACGCTCTCGCCGGTGAGGTCGCGCAGCTCGGGCAGGACGTCCTCGGCGGCGGTCAGCAGGGGGTCGCCGTGGCCGTGGGCCAGCTCGCCGAGGGCCGGGCCGGGGTGCCAGCGGCCGTCCGCGTCGCGGGCGAGCAGCCGGTGCGCCTCGAGCCCGACGGCGAGGCGGTGGGCCGTCGCGCGCGGCAGGCCGGTGCGCTCGCAGAGCTCGCCCAGGGCGCACGGGGTGGCGGCCGCCGCCCGGAGCACGACCACCGCCTTGTCGAGCACGCCGATGCCGCTAGACTGTCCCACAGTACGACATGCTAGTCCCACATCGTGGGACGGCACCACCACGCAGGCAAAGGTGATGTTGTGGGACGCACGCTCGCGGAGAAGGTCTGGGACCAGCACGTGGTCAGGCATGGCGAGGGCCAGGAGCCGGACCTCCTGTACATCGACCTGCACCTCGTCCACGAGGTGACGAGCCCGCAGGCGTTCGACGGCCTGCGCCTCGCCGGGCGTCCCGTGCGCCGTCCCGACCTCACGATCGCGACCGAGGACCACAACGTCCCGACACTCGACATCCTCGCGCCGATCGCCGACGAGGTGTCCCGCACGCAGGTCGACACGCTGCGGCGCAACGTCGAGGAGTTCGGGGTCAAGCTCTACCCGATGGGCGACGCCAACCAGGGCATCGTCCACATGATCGGCCCGGAGCTGGGGCTGACCCAGCCGGGCACGACGGTGGTCTGCGGCGACTCGCACACCTCCACGCACGGCGCCTTCGGTGCGCTGGCGTTCGGCATCGGCACCTCCGAGGTCGAGCACGTGCTCGCCACCCAGACGCTGCCGCTGCGGCCGTTCCGGACGATGGCGATCGAGATCTCCGGCGAGCTGCGCCCGGGTGTCACCAGCAAGGACGTCATCCTCGCGGTGATCGCCCAGATCGGCACCGGCGGCGGCGCGGGCTACGTGCTCGAGTACCGCGGCGAGGCCGTCCGGAAGATGTCCATGGAAGCCCGCATGACGATGTGCAACATGTCCATCGAGGCGGGCGGGCGCGCCGGCATGGTGGCGCCCGACGACACGACCATCTCCTACCTGCGGGGCCGCCCCCACGCCCCGCAGGGCGCGCAGTGGGACGAGGCCGTCGCGGCCTGGCGCGAGCTGCGCACCGACGACGACGCCGTGTTCGACGCCGTCGTGCACATCGACGCGGACGCGCTGACGCCGTTCGTCACCTGGGGCACCAACCCGGGGCAGGGTCTGCCGCTGTCGGAGAGCGTCCCGGACCCCGCGGAGATGGACGACGACGACGCCGCGGCCACGCGCAAGGCGCTGGAGTACATGGCACTCGAGCCCGGTACCAAGCTGCGCGACATCGCCGTCGACGTGGTCTTCCTCGGGTCGTGCACCAACGCCCGCATCGAGGACCTGCGCGCCGCCGCCGACGTCCTGAAGGGCCGCCGCATCGCCGACGACGTCCAGATGCTCGTCGTCCCCGGGTCGATGAAGGTCAAGGCGCAGGCCGAGGCCGAGGGCCTGGACACGGTGTTCACCGAGGCCGGGGCGGAGTGGCGCAACGCCGGCTGCTCGATGTGCCTCGGCATGAACCCCGACCAGCTCTCGCCGGGCCAGCGCTGCGCGTCGACGTCGAACCGCAACTTCCAGGGCCGGCAGGGCAAGGGCGGGCGGACGCACCTGGTGTCGCCGCTGGTCGCGGCGGCCACGGCCGTGCGCGGCACGCTGTCCTCGCCCGAGGACCTCAGCCCGACCACGCTGCAGCTCGCCTGAGGGGACCCGACATGGACCAGTTCTCCACCCACACCGGGATCGGCACGCCGCTGCGCGTGTCGAACGTCGACACCGACCAGATCATCCCGGCCGTCTACCTCAAGCGCGTGACGCGCACCGGGTTCGACGACGGCCTGTTCGCGTCGTGGCGGCAGGACCCGGAGTTCATCCTCAACGTCGAGCCGTTCTCGCGGGGGTCCGTCCTCGTCGCCGGCCAGGACTTCGGCACCGGGTCGTCGCGCGAGCACGCCGTCTGGGCGCTGATGGACTACGGCTTCCGCGTGGTGGTCTCGTCGCGCTTCGGCGAGATCTTCAAGGGCAACGCGTCGAAGGCCGGGCTGCTCACCGCGATCGTCGAGCAGTCCGACGTGGAGCTGCTCTGGAAGAAGATCGAGGAGCGGCCCGGCCTCGAGCTGACCGTCGACCTCGAGGCGAAGACCATCACCGCGGACGACCTCGTCGTGCGCTTCTCGGTCGACGACTACACGCGCTGGCGGCTCATGGAGGGCCTCGACGACATCGGCCTGACGATGCGCCACGCCGAGGACATCGACGCCTTCGAGGCCACCCGGCCGGCGCACAAGCCGACCACGGTCTGACCCCTCACCAGGGGATCGATCCGGCGTCCTCGACGTATCCGCCGGTCGGCCCGTCGTCGGGGATCTGCGCGAGCGCGATCGCGATCGCGGCGCCCTGCTCCGGGGTGCGCACGCCGTGGAACCCGTTGAGGTCGGTGGCGACGTACCCCGGGCAGGCCAGGTTGATCTTGATGTTGGTGTCGGCGAGCTCGCGGACGTACTGCAGGGTGACCGCGTTGAGGTACGTCTTCGTGGGCGAGTAGCCCGCGGCGATCGGCCCGACCTGCTCCCCGGCCGCCTGGCGCGTCAGCGACCCGACGCTCGAGGACATGTTCACGATCCGCGGGTGCGCCGAGCGGCGCAGCAACGGCAGCACCGCGTTGGTGAGCCGGACGACGCCGAAGACGTTGACCTCGAGCGCCTCCCGCATGGTGTCGATGCTGATCCTCGTCGGCTCCTGGGGCGCGCCACCGGTGATGCCGGCGTTGTTGACCAGCACGTCGAGCCGGTCCAGCGACGCCGCCGCCGCGGCGACGCTCGCGTCGTCGGTGACGTCCAGCGGCACCCCGAACGCGTCGACCCCCGCGGCCTGCAGCTTCCCGACGGCCTCCTCGCGGCGGGCGTCGTCCCGGGCGCCGACGCCGATCCGCCAGCCCAGGGCCCCCAGGCCCGCAGCGATCTCGTACCCGATGCCCTTGTTCGCCCCGGTGACCAGGGCGACGGTCTTCTCCTCGCTCATGGCGTCGATCGTCGGCCCGTGGGCCGGGTCCGGTCCAAGACCGACTCGGTGGCCGGCGATACCGCAGGGGTATAGATGACGGGGTGGAGACCCGGGAGCTGCGGTACTTCGTCGCCGTCGCCGAGGAGCGGCACTTCGGCCGCGCGGCCGAGCGCCTCGGGATCGCCCAGCCGCCGCTGTCGCGGGCGATCCAGCAGCTCGAGCGCCGCCTCGGCGCCCGGCTGCTCGACCGCACGACGCGGGGGGTCGCTCTCACCGAGGCGGGGGCCGTGCTGCTCGCCGAGGGCCGCGCGGCGCTCGACGCGGTCGACGCCGCCGAGCGCCGCGCCCGTCGCACCCACGACGGCCCGGGGCTCGTCCTGGTCTCCAAGGCGGGCGCGTCGGAGGAGCTGCTCGCCAAGCTGCTCGACGCCTACGCGGCGGAGCCCGCGGCGGTGGACGTCGACGTGCAGCTGTGCGGGCCCGGGCAGCAGGAGCGGCTCCTGCGCGACGGCCGCGCCGACGTCGCCCTGCTGCACCGCCCCTTCGACGCGACGGCCGGCTTCGACACCGAGGAGCTCGCGACCGAGGGGCAGGCGCTCTTCCTCCCGGCCGGGCACCCGCTCTCCACCCGCGCGGAGCTGCGGACGGCCGACCTCGCCGACGTGGCGCTGCCGCGCTGGCCGCACCCCGACGGTGCCTACCCCGACGGCCCGGGTCCGGAGGTGCGGGACACCGCGCAGCTGCGCCAGCTCGTCTCGCTCGGGCGGGCCGTCGCGGTCCTGCCCGACTCCGCGCGGCACGCGCTGGCCGACGACGTCGTCGCGGTCCCGCTGGTCGACGCCCCGCTCGTCACCACCGTGATCGCGTGGCCCGCGCACAGCCGCTCGCGCCCGCTGGCCGACCTGGTGCGCGTCGCCACCCGGCTCTGACGACTTAGGGCACCCTAAGGAGCAGGGGTAGGGTCGGCGGCATGGCTGCTCCCGACACCGCTCCTCCCGCCCGCCGGTCGAAGGGCGGGCCGGGCCATCGCCTGCGCGTCGTGCGCACCGAGCGGCTCACGCCGCACCTCGTGCGCGTCGTGCTCGGCGGGCCGGGGCTGGACGGTGTGGTGGACAACGGCTTCAGCGACAAGTACGTGAAGCTCGCCTTCCCGCGGCCCGGCGTCGACTACCCGGCGCCGTTCGACGTCGCCGCCGTCCGGGAGTCGATGCCCCGCGAGGCCTGGCCGCTCGTGCGCACCTACACGGTCCGCTCGCTCGACCACGCCGCCGGTGAGATGGCGATCGACTTCGTGGTGCACGGCGACACCGGCGTCGCCGGCCCGTGGGCGATGGCCGCGAGCCCCGGCGACGAGCTGGTGTTCATGGGCCCGGGCGGCGCCTACGCGCCCTCGCCCGAGGCCGACGCGCACGTGCTGGTCGGCGACGAGGCGGCCCTGCCGGCCATCGCCGCCGCGCTGGAGCGCATCGCGCCGGGGGTGCCGGTGCACGCGTGGGTGCAGGTCGACGGCCCCGACGACGAGCTGGCGCTCGCCACCGACGCCGACCTGACCCTGCGCTGGCTGCACCGCGACGCCGGCGAGGACCTGGTCGCCACCGTCACCGCGGCCGACTGGCCCGCCGGCACCGTCCACGCCTTCGTCCACGGCGAGACCGGCGACGTCAAGGCGCTGCGCCGCCACCTGCTCGACGAGCGCGGCCTCGACCGCGCCTGGGTGTCGATCTCGGGCTACTGGCGCCGCGGCGCCGACGAGGACACGTTCCAGGCGGAGAAGCGGGCCGAGAAGGGCTAGCTCGGTCCAGCCACGATCAGTCGGGCAGCGCCCGCCGCGGCCCGGGCCCGATGTTGATCATCTTCGCCTCCGACGGCACGCCGCGGTCGTCGACGACGAACAGCATGTAGGGCCCCGGCGGGGTGAGCGCCGGGTTCGTCGGCACCGTGATCGACACGCCGTCCGGCGTCGGCGACATGTCGAGCGCCACCGAACGCATGTCGGTGGTGGTGACGTGCGTGGCCGTCGACGCCTTGATCAGCCGGGCGCTGCGGATGTGCGAGGCGTCCGGCGTCGGGATCGTCGCCGTCTGGCCCCGGACCAGGGTGGGCGGTGCGCTGCCGATCGTCGGCCGCGCGCCCTGGAAGAGGTAGGGCGGGCTGTAGATCTCGATGCGCTGCTCGAACGTGCCCGGGACGAGGTTCTGGTCGTCGTCGAACAGCGGGTCCGAGCCGGCCGTGAGCACGCGGCCGTCGGGCAGCAGCAGCGCCTCGGTGTGGTAGTCGCGCCCGACGTTCGGGTCGGCCGCCCCCGTGAGCTGCCCGGTGTCGGGGTGCAGCAGCCGGGCGATGTGGTTGTTGGTCGCGCCCTTGCCCCGGTAGTCCCGCGAGCCGCCCGAGATCAGCATCGTGTCGTCGGGCAGGTTGACGAGGTTCGGGTAGCGGACACCCTCGGGCAGCGTCGGACCGGGCGTGAAGTGCGGCGCCGGGTCGTTCAGCGAGAGGTAGTCGATGCGGCCGGTGGAGCGCGGGCTCTCGCCGACGCCGCCGCCGCCGACCACCGCCAGGCGCTGGTCGTTCACCGGGCCGACCCAGGCCGAGCCCGCGGTCTCGAGCAGGTCCGGGTCGCGCATTCCGGGGATCGGGGCGAACGCGCCGGTGTCGGTGTTCCAGAAGCCGGGCTCGCGGCCCTGCTCGGCGGGCCCGTAGCCCGCGTTCGCGCCGGTGTAGACCAGCTGGCCGGCCCGCGCGGTCTCGAAGATCGCGGGGTAGGTCGGGAAGTAGTGCGTGAGGTCCTTGCGCTCGGTGAAGACGTTCGTCGTCGGGTCGTAGACCTCGGTCTGGCCGTTGAGGACCTCACCGACCCCGTCCAGCCCGGAGACCGTGATGACGCGGCCGTCCGACATCGGGGTCAGGGTCGGGTACCAGCGGTGGAACTGCATGTCGCCGACCCGCGACCACGTCTCGCTGACCGGGTCGAACGTGTAGGCCTGGTTGGTGCCCTGGTAGTCCTGCTTGCGCAGGGTCATCTGCTGGGCCTGGCCGTAGACGTTGCGCGCCACGGCCGGCGGCAGGCCCTCGATCTGGTACTGCCCCGGGGTGTTGGTCACCCCGGCCGGACCGGGGTCGACGGCCTCGACGAACACCTGCTCCTGGGAGGCCGTCACCTGGGTGCGCCGACCCTGGCCGGTCTTGGCCGCCGGGGGCAGGCGGACCTCCTGGGTGGACCGGTACCGCACCCCGCCGGGGGAGACGAAGATCGCGCCGAGCGGGACGACCGCCGGGGTGTTCGGGTCCTCGTTCTTGACCGTCATCCCGCCCGCGGCGTTGGTCACCGCGCCGTCGAGCTTCTCGTAGCGCTGCGTGCCGCCGGCGACGAGCAGGCGCCCGTCGGGCAGGGTCGTCTGGCCCCCGCAGAACATGTCGTCGGGGACGGGGATCATCCGCGACTGCCCGGTGGCCGGGTCGTAGAGCAGGCTCTTGAGCGCCCGCGTCGCGAACATGTCCTCCTTGTTGCCCGACCCCGCGATGAGCAGGACCTTGCCCGTGGAGAGCAGCGCCGCGTGGATGGCGTTGACGCGGTTGGCGTCGGGGATGTCGATGACGTCCCAGTGCCCGTACTGCCGCTTGTAGTCCGCGCTGTTGATCAGTTCCTCGTGGCGCCACTCGCTGATGTACGACCACGCGGGCGGGACGTTCACGCCCAGCAGGACGACCGCTGCGGCGACGACGAGGACGATCTGGCGGACGCGTCGGGTGTTCGACGGACGCACCTCGGGCGCACTCCTGGCGTTCGGCGGTGGGGGAGCGGGAGACTCGGGGGCTGGGGGCGTCCCGACGTTAACCGAACCGTGACCGAGCCCTGCGCCCGCCCCGGTCCGTGCCCGTTCGGGTGATTCGTCGCCGACGGGCAGGCGTCAGAACGTGGCGTCGCGGTGGTAGTCCGCCGCGGCGAGCAACCCGTCGGGGCCGAAGGACAGCACCCAGAAGCTGCCCTTCCGGCTGGGCGGGTCGTCGAGGTCGCGGTTGGACAGCGCCGGGGCGCCCGCCGCGCGGGCCTGCGCGGCGAGGTCGCCCACCAGGCGGGGGATGCCGTCGCCCTGCGCGCAGGCCGCCGTGACCGCCGCGCCGTCGGCCAGCTTCCCCACCAGCGCGAGCGCGGCCTCCGGGTCGCGCTCGACGGCACCGTCACCGAGCTCGGGCGCCGGCTCGACGGTCAGGCCGGCGGCCTCGGCGTAGGGCTCGAGGGTCTGGTGGCAGCGCGTCTTCGGCACCGCGCGCAGCGCCCCGACGCCGTAGCGGGCGAGCATGGCCGCGAGGCGCTGCGCCTGCTCGCGGCCCTCCTCGACCAGCGGCCGGTCGGCGTCCGGGCCGGACCACTCCGTGCGCCGGCCGGCCAGGGCGTGCCGCACGAGCAGCACCGTGCGCAGGGCCGCCGGGCGGGCGGTGAAGTCGTCGACGACCTCGCGGTCCGAGGCGTAGGTCAGCAGCGCCGAGGCCTCCGCGGGCGCCAGCCAGCGCAGCTCGTCGGTCTCGTCGCCCGGGGTGAACCGCCCGTCGCCGGCGCGCGCGGACCAGAAGTCGACGGTCTTGTCGTCGGAACCGACGGTGTAGTGCACCGCCCGCAGGTGGCGGCCGAGCACCGCGGCGAACCCGGTCTCCTCGGCGAGCTCGCGCACGGCGGCGTCGGCCCGCGTCTCACCGGGGTCGACCTTGCCCTTGGGCAGGCTCCAGTCCTGGTGGTGGGGACGGTGGACGACGGCCACCTCGGCGCCGTCGTCCCCGACGGGACGCCACAGCACCGCACCGGCGGCGTAGATCACTTCTCGCCCTGGTGACGCTGCAGCAGCTGGACCTGGTGGTCGCACACCGACAGGCCCTCGGTGCCCTCGCCGGCGGCGACCGGCCACGGGTCCCACGACCCGTCGGGCTGCAGGATCCACGAGCGCGTCGACGGCGCCGTGGCGGAGTCGAGCACGTGGTCGAGCTGCGCGGTCAGGCGGGGATCGGTCACGGGGACGAGGGCCTCCACGCGGCGGTCGAGATTGCGGTGCATCATGTCGGCGCTGCCGATCCAGTGCTCGTCGGCACCCACGAAGTGGAAGATCCGCGAGTGCTCGAGGAAGCGGCCGAGGATCGAGCGCACGCGGATGTTCTCCGAGAGGCCCGGTACCCCGGCGCGCAGGGAGCACAACCCCCGGACGACGAGGTCGACCGGCACGCCCGCCGCCGACGCGCGGTAGAGGGCGTCGATCACCTGCTCGTCGACCAGCCCGTTGACCTTGATGCGGATGCCCGCGGTCTCGCCGCGCTCGGCGCGCTCCCGCTCGCCGTCGATGCGCTCGACGATGCCGCGGCGCAGCCCGTACGGCGCGACCAGCAGCTTGCGGTACGTCGTGCGCCGCGCGTAGCCGGTGAGGACGTTGAACAGGTCGGTGAGGTCGGCGGCGACCGTCTCGTCGGCGGTGAAGAAGCCGATGTCCTCGTAGAGCCGGGCGGTCTTGGGGTTGTAGTTGCCGGTGCCCAGGTGGCAGTAGCGCTTGATCGCCTGGCCCTCCTGGCGGACCACCAGCACGGCCTTGCAGTGCGTCTTGAGCCCGACCAGCCCGTAGACGACGTGCACCCCGGCGCGCTCCAGCGCGCGGGCCCAGCCGATGTTGGCCCGCTCGTCGAAGCGCGCCTTGATCTCCACGACCGCCACGACCTGCTTGCCGGCCTCCGCGGCGTCGATGAGCGACTCGACCACCGGGGAGTCGCCCGACGTGCGGTAGAGCGTCTGCTTGATGGCCAGCACCTTGGGGTCGCCGGCCGCCTGCTCGATGAAGCGGTGGACGCTCGTGGAGAACGAGTCGTACGGGTGGTGCACGAGGACGTCGCCCTCGCGCAGCGTCGCGAACACGCTCTTGGGGGTCTCGCCCTCGCTGAACGCCGAGTGGGTCGAGGGGACGAACACCGGGTCCTTGAGGTCGGGCCGGTTGAGCGCCTGCAGCTCCATCAGCGCCGAGAGGTCGAGCAGGCCGGGCACCTGGACGACGTCGTGCGGGTCGACGTCGAGCTCGCGCAGCAGCAGCTCGAGCATGTGCTCGCTCATGGTGTCGGTGATCTCGAGGCGCACCGGCGGGCCGAAGCGGCGCCGGGCCAGCTCCCGCTCGAGGGCCTGCAGCAGGTCCTCGTCGCGGTCCTCCTCGACCTCGAGGTCGGCGTTGCGCGTCACCCGGAAGACGTGGTGCTCGCGGACGTCCATGCCCTCGAAGAGCTGGTCGAGGTTCTCGGCGATGAGGTCCTCGATGGGCAGGAACCAGGCTTCGCGGTCGGTCCCGCCGCCCTCGTCGGGGTCGTGCCCGACGCGGACCAGCCGCGGCACGTTGTTGGGCACCTTGACGCGCGCGAAGTGCTCGGTGCCCGTCTCCGGGTCGTGGACGGCGACCGCGAGGTTCAGCGACTGGTTGGAGATGTAGGGGAACGGGTGCGCCGGGTCGACGGCGAGCGGCGTGAGCACCGGGAACACCTGGCGGGCGAACCAGTCCGTGAGCCGCGGGCGCGCGGCCTCGGTGACCTGCGACCAGTCGATGACGTGGACGCCCGCGTGCTCGAGGGCCGGCGCGACGTCGTCGAGCCACACCCGCGCGTGCTTGTGCGAGAGCTCCTGGGTGCGGGCGGCGATGCGGGCGAGCTGCTCGCGCGGGGTCAGGCCGTCGGCGCCGCGCACCGCGAGCCCGGCCTCGTCGCGGCGCTTCAGGCCGGCCACCCGGACCATGTAGAACTCGTCGAGGTTCGACGCGAAGATCGACAGGAACTTCGCCCGCTCCAGCAGCGGCTGGCTGGTGTCCTCGGCCAGCGCGAGCACCCGCGCGTTGAACTCCAGCCACGAGAGCTCGCGGCTGTCGTAGCGGTCCGAGGGCAGGTCGGCGGCCGTGACCGGGCCGGCGGTGGGCGCCGCGGGCGCGCTCGGCGTGCGGCGCGGGGCGCGGCCGTTCTCGTCGGCGGGTGCGGGCGGGCGGGGGCCGGTGCGCTCGCCCGCGTCGCCGGCCTCGTGGGCACCGGGCAGATCGCGCTCGGTGTCGGTCCCGTCGACGACGTCGTCGGTCGCGCCGGTAGACACGGAGTGGCTCACGACGACCGATGGTGCCCGAGAGGGCCACCGCGCCGCGAGTGACGCAGGTCGCGGCACGCGGCGCAGCGGAGCGGCCGCCGGGGCGGTCGCTCCGTCAGTGCCGCTCGGCGGCCCCGACGACGGCGGACGGCAGCGGGTGCGGCCAGGCGCGGGTCTCCGGCCCGGCCCCGAGGTCGCGGGCCCGGGCGAGGTCGGCGGTGGTGTCGACGTCGCCGCGCAGGCCCGGCCAGGCGCCGTCGAGGGCGACCGCGCCGGACGCCGCGTGCGCGCTCGCCGAGCCGGGGCCGAAGCGGGGGCGCAACGCCCGGCCGGCGGCGGCGACGAGCAGGGTGGTGCCGGTGCCGGCGTGGTCGGCGACGAAGGCACGCGTCGCGCCCGCGGCGAACACCGCCGCGGCCTGCTCGAGGGCCTCGTCGAGCTCGTCGGGCCGCAGGGCCGGGAGGTCGGCCTGCAGGGCCGCGACGGCCCGCGGCGCCCCGGGCCGCGCGCCGGTGCGACACAGGTGCTCGGCGCCCCGGCGCAGGGCGGCGTTGAGCCCGCCGCCGGTGTCGGGCACGTCCTCGCGCGGCTCGCCCGCCCCGCCCAGCGAGATCGCGGGCTCGCCGGTGACGACGACGAGGCGTCCGGTGCGGGTGGCGGCCCGCGCGGCGCGCAGCGTGTCGAGGGCCAGGGCCAGCGGCAGGGCCCACGCCGCCCGCGCGCGCTCGGCGTCGCCGCCGGGCAGGTCGGCGACGGCCGGGGCGAGGCGCGACTTCGCGCGGCGCAGCTCCTTGACCGGCACCACGAGGTCCACCGGATCGTGCACGACCCCAGTCTGCCCCTCCGGGAGACGGAGCGGAGCGGAGCTCGACCATGATCGCGGCCGCGGGCGTGATCGTCCGCGGCTGGACCGTCGGCGGGCGCCGGGAGAGACTGCCGCGCAACAGGTCCCGACGGGGGCCGGAGCGAGTCGGGAGGTGGCGAGCCGGTGGCACGGGCGCGCGAGAAGGGCGGGCCGGCGGTGGCCCTGGCCGCCGCGGTCTTCTACCCGCTGACCCTGCTGCTCGCGCGGCGGCGCATGGAGGGCCTCGAGCACGTGCCGGCCACCGGGCCCGCGCTGCTGGTGTGCAACCACGTCTCGTACCTGGACCCGGTGTACACGGCGGTGTTCGTGCACCGGGCCAAGCGCGTGCCGCGGTTCCTGGCCAAGGCGTCGCTGTGGCGGATCCCGCTGTTCGGGCGGGTCCTGAGCGGCAGCCGCCAGATCCCGGTGAGCCGGGGCTCCGCCGACGCGGGGGCCAGCCTGGAGGCGGCGCGCGCGGCCTTCGACGACGGTGGCGTCGTCGTCATCTACCCCGAGGGCACCATCACCCGCGACGAGGCGGGCTGGCCGATGGCCGCCCGCTCCGGGGCCGCCCGGCTCGCGCTCGACCGCGACGTCCCGGTGATCCCGGTCGTGCACTGGGGGACGCTGTCGGTCTACGACCACTACCGGCGCCGCTTCCGCCCGTCGCGCCGCACGACGATCACGGTGCAGGCCGGGCCGCCGATCCCGATGGACGACCTGCGCACCCGTCTGGCGGAGGTCGGGCCCCGCCCGCTGCTGCGCGAGGCCACGGAGCGGATGATGTCCGCCGTGCGCGAGCTGCTCTCCGACGTCCGTGGTGAGCCGGCCCCCGAGGTCACCCGCGGGACGCGCGGCCGGTCGGCGGGCCAGTGAGCGTCGCCGACCTGCCGGCGGGCGTGCGCCCGCTGCGCCGCTTCGCCGTGCTGGGCGCCGGGTCGTGGGGCACGACCTTCGCCAAGGTCCTCGCCGACGCCGGCACGCCCGTCACGCTGTGGGCGCGCCGGGAGGAGGTGGCCGAGCAGGTCACCAAGGAGCACCGCAACCACGAGTACCTGCCCGACGTGCTGCTGCCGGCCGACCTGCACGCGACCGCCGACGCGTCCGAGGCGCTCGACGGCGCCGAGGCCGTGGTGCTGGCGCTGCCCGCCCAGCGGCTGCGGGAGAACCTCGAGCACTGGCGGGGCCGGCTGCCCGCGGGGGTGACGCTGGTCAGCCTGGCCAAGGGCGTCGAGCGGGGCACGCTGCTGCGGATGAGCGAGGTGATCCGCGAGGTCACCGGCGCGGCGGCCGGGGACGTCGCCGTGCTGTCGGGGCCCAACCTCGCGGGCGAGATCGCCGCCGAGCAGCCCACCGCCACGGTCGTCGCCTGCGTCGACCACGACCGCGCGGTCGCCGTCCAGCACGCCTGCTCGACGGGCTACTTCAAGCCGTACACCAACGCCGACGTCGTCGGCTGCGAGCTGGGCGGCGCCTGCAAGAACGTCATCGCGCTGGCGTGCGGCACGGCGGCCGGGCTCGGCTACGGCGACAACACCGCCGCCTCGCTGATCACCCGGGGGCTCGCCGAGATCTCGCGGCTCGCGGTGGCGCTGGGCGCCGAGCAGCTGACGCTCGCCGGCCTGGCGGGAATGGGCGACCTCGTCGCCACCTGCTCGTCGCCGCTGTCGCGCAACCGGCGCTTCGGCGAGTGCCTGGGCCGCGGGATGAGCGTCGCCGAGGCCGAGGAGGCCAACCACGGCCAGGTGGCCGAGGGCGTGAAGTCGTGCGACGCCATCGGCGAGCTGGCCCGGCGACACGGCGTCGACACCCCGATCGTCGACGCGGTCCGGCGGGTGTGCGCGGGCGAGGTGTCGGCCAAGGAGGTCGGCGACGAGCTGATCAACCGGGAGCTCAAGGTCGAGTAGCGGGGGTGCCACGTTTGTGCTCCCGGGGCCCGGGAACACTGGCCGCGATGGACGTGCTGCAGCGGATGGGTCCGCGGCGGACACCGCGGACCGCGGTCCCGCCGCTGGAGCTCTGCGCGCTCGCGACCACCGAGAACGCGGGCACGCTGCGGCGCCGTTTCCGGCAGTGGGTGGGGGAGCTCACCGACCCCGACACGGCGGACGACCTCGCGCTGGCCCTGTACGAGGCGCTCGCCAACGTCGTCGACCACGCCTACGTCGAGCGCGGCGCCCCGGGGCTGATGACCCTGTGGGCCGCCGTCTCCTGCCCGCTGTCCACGGGGCGCGACCTCGTGGTCACCGTCATCGACGAGGGCGCCTGGCGGCCCAGCGACGGGCCGGGCTGGCGCGGGCGCGGGCTGCCGCTGATGCGCGAGCTCATGCACGCCACGGCCGTGCTGCCCGGCGAGCGGGGCACCACGGTGCAGCTGCGGCGACGCATCGCACCGGCCCCCGCGGTGACGCCGCGCCGCGCCGCCGCCATGGCCTAGAGGGCGTCCCCCACCGCCGGGACGTGACCGGGCACGGGCGTGCCCGCCGGGAGCGCCGGGCAGGTCGTCACGCCCGCGACGCGGGTCTCCAGCGCCACGACGCCGGCCCAGCGCCCGTCGCCCTCGGCCACCGCGTCGCCGTCGCCGGGCGGGCCGGTGCGCACCTTGACGCTGGCCTCGTCGAGGTCGACCGCGACCACGGCGGTGGCGGCGAGCTCCTTGCGGCTCGGCGCCGCGGCGTACTCCTCCTGCCCGGGCGCGACCGCGGCGACCAGGGACCGCAGCGCGGCGAGGTGCTCGTCGGGGTCGGTGACGCGGCGGGCGTGCCCGCGGACCACGGCGCTGCGGTAGTTCGCGGAGTGGGTGAACCAGCGCCGGGCGTACACCAGCCCGTCGAGCAGCGTCACCGTCACGCACACGGGCTCGCCGCCGCGCAGGCTCGCGGCGCCGCTGGACCCGTGCAGGTAGAGCACCTCGCCGACGCGGGCGTGCAGCGTCGGCAGCACGACGGGCTCGCCGTCGACCACGAGCCCGAGGTGCGCCACCAGTGCCTCGTCGAGCACGGCGTGCAGCTCGGCGCGGTCGCCGCGCTGGCGGTCGCGGTGGCGGCGGACTCGGGAGCGGTCGGTGGGGGAGAGCGGCGGTGCGGTCACGGGCTCCATCCTGGGTGCCCCGGTGGCATCATCGAACGGCCACTTCCGCGCGATCCCGGGAGGCCACTCGTGCGTGCGCCGGTGCCCGAGGCGGCCGTGCCGCTGGACCGCGACGCGGCGACGCCGCTCGCGGTGCAGCTCGCCGACGGCCTGCGCGGTGCGGTGTCGCGCGGCGCGCTGCGGGTCGGCGACCGCGTGCCGTCCACCCGTGCCCTCGCCGCCGAGCTGGGCGTGAGCCGCACGGTCACGGCCGCGGCGTACGACCAGCTCGTCGCCGAGGGCTGGCTCGGCCCCCGCCGCGGCGCCGGCACGTACGTCCTCGCCACCGCCCACGTGCGTGATCTTCCGAGCTATACCTCAGAAGATCACGCACGGAGCGGGGTGTCGGTCGACCTGCGGCCGGGGGTGCCGTGCACGGCGGTGCTGGACCGGGCGGCGTGGCGGCGGGCCTGGCGGCGGGCGGGTGACCGTGCGCCGGCGGCCCGGCCCGAGCACGCCGGCGTCCCGGCCTACCGCGACGCCGTCGCCCGGCTGCTCCTGCACCACCGCGGGCTCGCCGCCGCGCCCGACGACGTCCTCGCCACCTCCGGGACCACCGACGGGCTCGCCGAGCTCGTCGCCGTGCTGCACGGGCACCTCGGGCGGGCACCGCGCGTCGCGGTCGAGGAGCCCGGCTACACCCGGGCCACGGCGCTGCTGCGGGACGCGGGCGCCGAGGTGCGGCTCGTGGGCGTCGACGACGAGGGGCTGCGCGTCGAGGGGATCCCGGCCGGGGTCGACGCGGTGTACCTGACGCCGGCGCACCAGTACCCGCTCGGCGCGCGGCTGCCCCTGGCCCGCCGGGCGGCGCTCGTGGCCCGCGCCCGCGACGAGGACGTCCTGCTCGTCGAGGACGACTACGACGGCGAGCTGCGCTACGACGTCGCCCCGCTGCCCCTGCTCGCGGGCCTGGCGCCCGACGTCACCGTGCACCTCGGCACCACCAGCAAGATCCTGTCGCCCGGTCTCGGAGCAGGCTGGATGGTCGCGCCGCCGGCGCTGCGCGCGGCGGTGCTGGCGCGCCGGCGGGCGATCGGCGTGCGCCCGTCGCCGGCCGGGCGGGAGGTCGTCGCCGCGCTGCACGACGACGACGCGCTGGCCCGCCACCTCGACGGCCTCCTCGGCGGCCCGGTCGGGCAGCGGGCCGACGAGGAGGCCGTCGTCGCGGCGGCCGC
>NZ_BAABHO010000013.1:0-129228 GCF_039542135.1 Actinomycetospora chlora | reverse complement strand
GCACCGTGGACACCGTGGTCTTCGACAAGACCGGCACGCTCACCCGCGGCGAGCCCACCGTCGTCGACCTGCGTCCCGTCGCCGGCCGGGACGGCGACGAGCTCCTCGCCCTCGCCGCCGCCGCCGAGGCCGACAGCGAGCACCCGCTCGCCCGGGCGATCGTCGCCGCCGCCGCCGAGCGCGGGATCGAGCCGCCCAGCGCGACCGGTTTCAGCTCCTCGCCGGCCGTCGGGGTCTCCGCGGACGTCGGCGGCCGCCAGGTGCGGGTCGGCGGTCCGCGCCTGCTCGACGAGACGGGCCTCGACGCGCTCGCGGTCGCGCACACCTGGGGCGAGGACGGGGCCACCGTGCTCCACGTCGTGGTCGACGGACGGGTCCTCGGCGCCCTGGCACTCGCCGACGCCGTCCGCTCCGAGTCCCGCGAGGCGGTCGCCGAGCTGCACCGCCGCGGCCTCCGGGTGGTCATGGCCACCGGCGACTCCCCCGCGGTGGCGCAGGCCGTCGCGCGTGACCTGGAGGTCGACCGCGTGTTCGCCGGCGTCCGTCCCGAGGACAAGGCCACCACCGTCGCCACGCTCCAGGACGAGGGACACCGCGTCGCGATGGTCGGCGACGGCGTCAACGACGCTCCCGCCCTCGCCCGGGCGGACGTCGGGCTCGCCATCGGCGCCGGCACCGACGTCGCCATCGGCTCCGCGGGCGTCGTCCTCGCCGGGGACGACCCGCGTGCCGTCACCTCCGTCATCGACCTCTCCCGCGCGAGCTACCGGAAGATGGCCCAGAACCTGTGGTGGGCGGCCGGGTACAACCTGGTCTCGGTGCCGCTCGCGGCCGGCGTCCTCGCGCCGCTCGGCGTCGTCCTGCCGATGTCGGTCGGGGCCGTCCTCATGTCCGTCTCGACCGTCGTCGTCGCCCTCAACGCTCAGCTCCTGCGCCGCCTCGACCTCCGACCGGGCTCGTCCGACCGTCGGGCGGACGGCGACAGCCGCCCCTCGGCGCCGGTGGCGCCGACGTCAGCGGCGCGTGAGTGAGTCGGGACCCCGGTACCGTGCGGCGCGTGCAGGAGTGGGCGCGGCGCGCGGGGGTGGTCCTCGTGGCGATGGCGATCGTGGCCCTGCACCACCTCGTCGCCGCTCACCAGCACAGCGACGGCGACGACGTCCGCCCGACACCGGACACGGGCCTCGTGGTCGGCGTCGCGAACCTGCACGTCCACCCGGACCCGGGCTCCGACGGCCATGACGGGACCGGCGGCACGGTGCTGCTGTACCTCTCGCTCGCGGTGATCGCCGCGGCGGTCGTGTGGTGGGTCGCGCTCGTCCCGGGTCCCGCGACGGCGGGCGTCCTCCCGGGACCGCGCCGCCGGCACCACCGGGTCCGTCGCGGTGCGGCACGACCGCCACCTGGTTGTGCCCGTCTGGCTCAGCTCCAGGTCCTGCGGGTCTAGATCCCGCCCGCCGACGCATCCGGCCGACCGGGCCCGATGCGGCGGCGTCACGACCTGTCCACCTGAGCCCGCTCCGCCACAGACGTCGAGGACCACCACGTCATGACCACTGACGAAGACCTGGCTCGCCGGAAGGGCGAGCGGGATGCCGCGCTCGCCCTGGCCGGCGACCGACGACAGCGGGAAGCCGCCGGCGACACCGTCGCGCTCCACCCCGCGGACGACTGGGCGTCGTCAACCCACCCGGAGGCATACCTCGACGGCGCCGAATCCGTCCTCGGCTACCGGCCGCGCCTCATCACCTGAGGATCCACGGCGTCGGCGGCTGACTCAGTCCTTCCGCGACACCTTGATGGCGGCGCCCAGCGCCGCGATGCAGACCACGGCCACCAGGATCACGACCACCCCGGTGTTGCGGTGCAGGCCGAAGTACGTCATCGCGGCGACCAGCGCCAGCAGCACGACACCGGCGATGACGAGAGTCCCGCGTGACATGGCCGGGATCATGGCAGGTTCGACCGCGGCCGTCGCGGAATGACCGCCCCGTGGCGCGACGTTCCCCTGGTGTGGGTCCGGTCCGCCGAGGTCGGGCCCCGACGGACCGGGACGACCGGTCAGGAGGAGCACCACGATGGTCGATGTCAGCCCTGTCCACCCCGCGGAGCCGGTCCGCACCGTGCGGGTCCCCGAACTCGTCGGTGCCGCGGCCACCGATGCGCACGACCTCGCCCTCGACGCGGGCGTCCTGGCCGTGGCGGCCAACGCGACGCACACCGCCGCCGGCCGCAGCCTCATCGACCGCCAGGACCCCGACGCGGGCGCCGAGGTCGAGCACGGAGCGATCGTGAGGATCTGGATCAGCTCCTGACGCAGAGAGGCACGATCACCGGACGAAGACCTCCGCGGCGTGGGCCGTGTCGATGTACTCGCGCACCGCCGCGACCCGGCCGTCGACGATGTCGAAGACGTGCACCCCGCGGTTGTGGTACTCGGTGCCGTTGACCGAGGTGGCGCGCACCTCGATCTCCAGGAAGGCGTGCGACGCGTCCTCGGTGAACCCGAGCACGGTGACGTGCGGCCCGTCGACCAGCGACGCGCGCACGTGGGACATGAGGTCCGCGACCTCGTCCTTCGCGTAGGTGCGCGCGAGGCGGAACGGCCCGTCCGGCCTGCCCCAGACCGTCCACGTGAAGTCGTCGGTCGTCAGCGCGAGCCCCGCCTCGAGCCCGTGCTCGGCCATGGTCTCGCGGAAGTGCAGGGCCACGGATCCCATCGGTCCTCCTCGACGAAGCCGCGAACGCCACCGTATCCACCCCGTGTTGACGTGACAACACACGGACGTGTGCCCGCGACCGGGTGCGCCGACCTCGCCGAGGTTGTGTAGCGTCGGCGCCGTTGCAGGTTGTGTTTTCCTTCGCTGGTCGAGCGCCGGATCACGTGACACCGGCTCGCTCCCGCGGGGAATCCCCGACGTGGGCCCGGGCAGCACCGCGGCGGAGCTCTCCGCCGACGGTCGTCCGCACGAGGAGAGGTACCCCATGACAGAGGGAACCGTGAAGTGGTTCAACGCCGAGAAGGGCTTCGGCTTCATCGCCCCCGATGACGGGAGCAAGGACGTGTTCGTCCACTTCTCCGCCATCGAGTCGAGCGGCTACCGCTCGCTCGAGGAGAACCAGCGCGTCGAGTTCACCTCCAGCCAGGGCCAGAAGGGCATCCAGGCCGACTCGGTCCGCCCCCTCTGACGCCCGAGACGTCGCAGCACGCGCCGAACGCCCGGCCCCACACCGTGGGTCCGGGCGTTCGTCGTCGGAAGAGTCGTCACCGCCCTCCGACCACACGGGTCGCGGGCGCGCCGCTCACGGGTGACGGGAACGGGACGCCGATGAGCTCCTGGGAGACCTCCCACACCCGGGCGGCCTCCTCGGCGCTGCGCAGCGGGCGGTAGAGGCGCTGCTCGGCGGGGGCGCCGCCGACGTTCCCCGGGCCGCGGGGCCCGTAGAAGCGGCCGCCCGCCTCGGGCGAGGTCGCGGCGAGGAGGGCCGGCAGCCCGGCGCTCTCCGGGGTGCCGACGAGGATCCCGCGCGCGGACAGGGCGCTGATGAGGCGCCGACCCCGGGCCGGCTGGTCGCGGCCCAGCTCGGCGCGGGGCATGAGCAGGCTGGTCGGGGCGACGCCGGGGTGGGAGGCGTTGCTCGTGATGCCCCACCCGCCGGCCCGGCTGCGGCGGTCCAGCTCGAGGGCGAACAGCCCGAAAGCGATCTTCGACTGCGAGTACGCGGCCATCCCGTTGCCGTAGCCCTCCTCCCACTGCAGGTCGTCCCAGCGGACCCGCCCGCTGCGGGCGGCGACGCTGAGCTGCGAGGTCACCCGGGCGCGGCCCGCGCGCAGCAGGGGCAGCAGGTGCGCGACCAGGGCGACGTGGCCGAGGTGGTTCGTGCCGAACTGCAGCTCGAAGCCGTCCGTGGTGGTCTGCCGCTCCGGCGGCGTCATGACACCGGCGTTGTTGATGAGGATGTGCACGGGCCGGCCCTCCTCGCGCAGGGTGGCGCCGAGCGCGGCGACCGAGGCCAGCGAGGACAGCTCGAGCTCGCGCACCGAGACGGTCGCGCCGGGCGTCTCCTCGCGGATGGCGGCGACGGCGTCCGCACCCTTGCGCGGATTGCGCACCGGCAGGACGAGCTCGGCACCGGCGGCGGCGAGCCGGCGGGCGATGCGCAGGCCGATGCCGTCGCTGCCGCCGGTGAGGACGGCGCGGCGCCCGGTGAGGTCGGGGACGGTGATGTCGGGGGTGCGGGACATGGTTCCTCCTGGAGGGGTGGGTGAGCGGGATCAGGCGGGGACGGTCTCGGTGACGGTGCGGCGCGCGGCGACGAGGGTGACCGCGGCGAGCGCTGCGAACGCGGGCACGGCGGCGACGCCGAGGGCGGCCAGGACGGCGGGCTGGTCAGCGAGGTAGGCCAGGCCGCGCGCGGCGAGGTTGAGGGCGTGCAGCGCGACGCCGGCGAGCGTGCTCGACGTGTAGACGCGCAGCAGCCGGGGGTGGTCGCGCCAGTCGGCCGGGCCACCGACCAGGCGGTTGACCAGCGTGCCGGTGACCGGGCGGCGCACCAGGACCGAGCCGAGGAAGAGCACGCCGAGCGCGGCGGGGATCAGGGTGGGGAGCAGGAAGAACGCGCGGGCTTCGCCGGAGAACGCGGCGATGCCGGCGCACACACCGGCGACGGCCAGCCCGACCAGCGCCCCGCGCAGCGGCTGCCGGCGCGCGAGCTGCACGCCGAACGTGAGCGGGGCGGCCACGGCGAGGGCGGCGAACGCCCACCCGAGCCCCGCGACGGCGTCGGCGACGACGAAGGCGACGGCGGGCGCGGCGGCCACGAGGATGCCCGTGACACCGCCGGACCGGGCGAGGCTGACCCGCATCGCCCCCGACAGCGTCGTGGGTCCGGCGGGCGCCGGGCGAGCGATCGGGACGGTCACGGCGGACGCGGGGTCGTGCGGCACGGGGAGCTCCCAACGGGTCGGTGGCCGGTCACCGACGACGGTCGTCCTCCGCCGCGCGCGCAACCACGGCCTGCCGGTCCGTGGCTCCGCGGGCCACCCCTGCGCCCGGTATGGGTGGATCGACGATCCGTGGCTGCGCGGTGCCCGGCGCCGGTAGAACGGGGGTCGGACCCCCAGGGAGAGGCTCACGACATGATCGACCGCGCCGGGCTGGCGGCCTTCCTGCGGCGTCGGCGCGAGGCCCTGCAGCCCGAGGACGTCGGCCTGCCCCGGGGCGCGAGGCGCCGCACCAGCGGCCTGCGCCGCGAGGAGGTCGCGGCCCTGTGCCACATGTCCAGCGACTACTACGCGCGCCTCGAGCGCGAGCGCGGGCCGCAGCCCTCACCGCAGATGATCGCCTCGATGGCGCAGGGCCTGCACCTCTCGCTCGACGAGCGTGACCACCTGTTCCGCCTCGCCGGCCAGCACCCGCCGGCGCGGGGCGCGGGCGGCGAGCACATCAGCCCGGGGCTGCTGCGCATCCTCGACCGGCTCACCGACACCCCCGCCGAGATCGTCACCGAGCTCGGCGAGACGCTGCGCCAGACCCCGCTGGCGGTGGCGCTGACCGGGGACACCACCCAGTACACGGGCCCGGCGCGCAGCATCGGCTTCCGCTGGTTCACCGACCCCGCCGCCCGCGACCTCTACCCCGCCGAGGACCACGACCTGCTCTCGCGGCGCTTCGTCTCGGGCCTGCGGTCGGCGGTCGCGCTGCGGGGCCCCGGGTCGCGCGCCGCGCAGCTCGCCGAGCTGCTGCTGCCCCGCAGCGAGGAGTTCCGCGCGCTGTGGGACACCCACGAGATCGGGGTGCGTCCCGACGGGCTCAAGCGCCTCGTCCACCCGGAGGTCGGCGCGCTCGAGCTGCACTGCCAGACCCTGCTCGACCCCGACCAGTCCCACCTGCTGCTGGTCTACACCGCGGTCCCCGGCAGCGAGAGCCACGACAAGCTGCAGCTCCTCTCGGTCATCGGCGCGCCGGCGGCGTCGTGGCACCGGCACCACGAGGCGGCCGGCTCCCCCGGGGACCGCTGATGGCCTCCACGGTGATCCCGACCTCGATCCCGCGCGGCCCGATCACGCTGGCCGGCCACCTCCACGTGCCCGACGGCGACGAGGCCCGTCGCCGTGCGGCGATCGTGCTGGCGACGCCGGGCAGCAGCGTCAAGGAGCAGATCGGCGCGACCTACGCCCGCCGCCTGGCCGACCGCGGGTTCGTGGCGCTGACGTTCGACCCGGCCTTCCAGGGCGAGAGCGGGGGCGAGCCGCGCGACCTCGAGGACCCGGCGGAACGGGTCGCCGACCTGCGGTGGGCCGTGGACCGCGCGACGCGCCTGCCCGGCGTCGATCCCCGTCGCGTCGGCGTGCTCGGTATCTGCGCAGGCGGCGGGTACGCCGTCCGCGCCGCGGCGACCGACCACCGCGTCCGCGCCCTGGGCACCGTCGTCGCGAGCGACATCGGGCAGGCCTTCCGCGCCATGGCCGCCGCGACCCCCGGGGGTGTCGCCGGCGCGCTCGACGCCGCCGCCGACCGGCTGCTGGGTCCCGACGGCGACGCACGGCTCCCCTGGCTCCCGGACTCCCCGGAGGAGGCGCGCGCCGCCGGCGTCACCGACGTCGACCTCCTCCAGGCCGTCGACTACTACCGCACCGACCGCGGCGGGCACCCCCGGTCCACCAACCGCCGCCACCACCGCAGCGACGCGCTGATCCTCGGCTTCGACGCCTTCTCGCTGGTCGACCAGCTCCTCACCCAGCCCGTCCAGGTGGTCGTCGCCGAGCACGGCGAGGGCACCGGGTCCCGCGCCGACGGCGAGCGCCTGGCCCGTCTCGCGCCCGCCGCGCAGGACGTCCTGGTCGTCGAGGGCGCCCGGCACTACGAGATGTACGACCGGCCCGGGTACGTGGACCAGGCCGTCGCGCGCCTCGCCGACTTCTTCGACGCCCACCTGGGGTGACCGCCCGGGTCGCCGCCGTCGTCGCCGTCGTCCTGGTTGCCACCGTCCTGCTCGTCGCGGGGGCGAACGCGGTCGTCGTGCACCGTACGGACCACCTGCTCACGGCCCGGGCCGAGGCGCTGCGGCCCGCGCAGGCGGCGATCGTGCCGGGATCGCTGGTGCGTCCCGACGGCACGCTCGGCGCGGTCGTGCGGCTGCGCGTCGAGACCGCGGTCGCCCTCTACCGGGCGGGCCGGGTGCAGAAGCTGCTGATGTCCGGCGACCACGGGCGGCCGGACGACAACGAGCCCGACGCGATGCGCGACGCCGCGCTCGCCGCCGGCGCCGCCCCCGAGGACGTCTTCACCGACTACGCGGGCTTCGACACCTGGCACTCCGTGCGCCGCGCCCGCACGGTCTTCGCCGTGACGTCCGCCGTCGTCGTCACCGAGGCGGCGGCGGCCCCGCGGGCCGTCGACCTCGCCCGGGCGGCCGGTCTCGACGCCCAGGGACTCACCACCCGCGACGGCGGGCCGACCGGCCGCGAGGTCCTGGCCCGGGTGCGCGGCCTGGGCCAGGCCACCCTGCGCCCGGACGTCGTCGGCGGGCCGGTCCTCCCGATCGACGGCGACGGGCGGACGTCGTGGGCGCGGGCGCCGGGGCGCGTGGGAGGTTGATCCCATGTCACGAGCCGGCGCCGCCCCTGACGCCTCCGCACCCCCGGCGTTCTTCCGCGCCGACGGCGAGCTGCTCGTCCCCCTGCCGCGGGCGACCAGCGGGTGGGGCGGCCCGGACGGGGAGGGCCAGCTGCGCGGCACCGCCGTCAGCGGCGTCCTCGCCCGCGCCGCCGAGCGCGCCGCCGGGGCCCTCGAGGGCGCCGGGCGCTTCCGTCCGGTCCGCTGGACGCTGGACCTCTTCCGGCCCGGGGCGATGATCCCGAGCACCACCGGGGCCACCGTGGTGCGCGGCGGGCGCCGGCTGCGCCTGGTCGATGCGGAGCTGGTGCAGGAGGGCCGCACCGTCGCCCGCGCCACCGTGCTGCTGCTGGCCACCGGCGGGCCGTCCGCCGGCGCGGCGTGGACCGGCGGGCTGCCCGAGACCCCGCCCGCCCCGCCGCCCGACCTCCACCCCGACCCCGCCGAGCCGGCGCTCTACCGCAGCGACGGCGCGTGGTCGACCGACCCGCGCGCCCACACCAACGCCGCGCGCAAGGCGGTGTGGTTCCCCGCCACGCCGCTCGTCGAGGGGGAGGACCCGACGCCCTTCGAGCACGTCGCCGTCCTCGCCGACGCCGCCAACCTCACCAGCAGCTGGGGCACCCGCGGCGTCGAGTTCATCAACGCCGACGCCACCCTGACGCTCACCCGCCTGCCGGCCCCCGGTGACGGGGTCGGACTCGTCGCGACGTCGCGCGTCGAGACCGACGGGCTGGCCACCGCCACGACGACCGTGTTCGACCGCCACGGGGCCCTGGGCAGCGCGATCGTCTCCACGCTCGCCAACGGCGCCCAGGCCGTGGACCCCGCCCGCACCCGCTGAGGTCACCCGGCCCCGCCGATCGGCATACTGGGCGCCCGTGCCTCCCCGACCGTGCCCGTGCGGCCTGCCCGAGCCGATCGACGCCTGCTGCGGCCGGTACCTCGGCCCGTCCGGCGCCCCGGCACCGACCGCGGAGACCCTCATGCGGTCGCGGTACACGGCCTTCGCCACGGGCGACGTCGAGCACCTGCTGCGGACCTGGCACCCCACCACCCGCCCGGCGTCGCTCGAGCTCGACCCCGCGCTGCGCTGGACGCAGCTCGAGGTGCTCGACCGCGTCCGCGGCGGCCCGTTCGACACCGAGGGCGTCGTCGAGTTCCGCGCGCACCACCGCGAGGGCCCGCGCCGCGGGGTCCTGCACGAGCGCAGCCGCTTCGTCCGCGAGGACGGCCGCTGGCTCTATCGGGACGGCACGGTGGGCTGAGAGGCCGGGCTACTCGCCGAAGGCCACCCGGACATCGTCGGTCGTGGTGGGTGAACGCTGCGCCGGCGGCGCGTGCTCGGCCTCGAGCGGGTCGAGCACCACCTCGTCGGCCACGATCGCCGGGTCCACGCGCAGGACCGCGTAGCCGCCCACGG
Source organism: Actinomycetospora chlora (assembly GCF_039542135.1). Taxonomy (NCBI): domain Bacteria; kingdom Bacillati; phylum Actinomycetota; class Actinomycetes; order Pseudonocardiales; family Pseudonocardiaceae; genus Actinomycetospora; species Actinomycetospora chlora. The sequence continues at coordinate 120,186 of NZ_BAABHO010000013.1, read as the reverse complement.
CCCCCGCCCCGAAGCCGGGCGCGAAGATCCGCCGCGGCCGGTCGATCACGCCGTCGCGGACGGCGTCGTGGACGGCGATGGGGATGCTCGCGGCCGACACGTTGCCCATCGACTCGATGTTGAAGTAGAGCTGGTCGGCCGAGAGCCCCGCCTTGGCGGCCAGGTCGAGGATCATCGTCTTGTTGGCCTGGTGCGGGACGATCAGCTCGATGCTCTCCAGCAGGGAGCGGCCCGGGTCGTCGGGGTCGGTCTGGTCGCGCAGCTCGCCGAGCATCTGGTCCAGGTAGCGCTGGACCAGGGACTTCACCTCGGGCCCGTAGACGGTGATGTCGTTGTCGAACTCCGGGTTCGGCCAGATGATCGAGTTGACCTCCGAGGCCGGCCCGCTCGCGTAGGTCTGCAGCACCTCGACGTCGACCGGGGCGCCGTCGGCCGCCGGGGCCACGACCATCGCCGCCGCGCCGTCGCCGAAGATCATCCGGGACGTGCGCGCGCTGCCGATCTTGTCGGAGAACTTCTCCACGCAGACGAGCAGCACCGGCCGCTCGACCTCCTGGAGCTGCCGCACCGCCTCGGCGAGCCCGTACGGCAGCCCGGCGCAGGCCGCCACCATGTCCATCGACGTGTGGGTCTGCGCGAGCCCCAGCTCGCCGGAGACCCACGTGGCGATCGAGGGGATCTGGCGGTTGCTGGTGCAGGTGCTGACCAGGACCGCGCCGATGTCCTCGGGCGCCCGGCCGGACTTCGCCAGGGCCGCCCGCGCCGCGTCCAGGGCGAGCTGGTGGGGGTCGCGCGCCGAGTAGCGCCGCTGCCGGATGCCGGTCTTCTTCGCGATCTCCTCGGCGCTCATCGGCGACCACGAGAAGCTGGTGTTGCGGATGACGTCGACGTTGTCGCAGACGTGCTCCCCGCGCACCACCGCCAGGGCCTCCAGCGCGGGCCGCACCCGGAAGGCCTCGCGCACCCGCACGGCGGGGTAGGGCGTCCGGGGCGCCACCGGCTCGACCGGCGCGGCCGACGTCGCCGCCGCGGGCCCGGTGTCGCGGGCCTGCCGGGCCCGCTCGATGAAGGCCACGACGTCGCGGTTGCGCGGGTGGAACGTGACCACGAAGTCGTCCGGGCCGATGTCGGCGGGGTGGCGCAGCGTCGTGCGGGACCCGTCCCACGGGTAGAGGTTGTGCAGCACCATCGCCCAGCGCGTGAGGGCCTCGAGCTCGGGCACCTCCTCGTCGGCGTCGAGGATCTCGTCGATCGCGAAGACGTGGTGGTCCGGATCGTGCTCGGGCATCACGAAGGTGAGCGCGTCCGGCTGCGCGACGAACTCGGCGACCGTCGGCTTGATCGCGGGCAGCTCCGTGGCGTGGTGCAGCTTGTGCCGGAACACGTCGAAGAGCAGGGCGAAGACGCGGTCCTCGGTCCCGGTCGCCCACCTTGCCGGCAGCTCCTGGTAGGCCCGCTCGACCGCCGCGACCTTGCGCTCGCGGTCCTCCCACGGCGTCAGCACCGGCAGGAAGACGTCCTCGCGGTGCCGCGGCACGTCGCGCCACCGCATGGGGCGCTTGTCGAACATCGTCATCGAGTACCGGTTGACCCAGAACAGGTTCTGCCCCAGGTCGCGCAGCAGCTCGAACCGGCTCGGGTAGGAGCCGCTCTCCACCCGGTGCAGGATGTCGGTCCCCGTCGGGGCCTTCGCCTCGAAGTCGCGCTCGATGACGGCGGTGAACTGTTCGAGCGTGTCGAGGACCGTGAAGTCGAGCTCGCCGAAGAAGTTCGCCGGGAAGACGAGACGGCCATGACGGTTGACCACGAACGGCTTCACGGCAGCTCACTCTAGGAGAGCGCGGGGGCCGGAGGGCTAGCGTTCTGGCCATGACCGAGCCGGGTCCGACGCTGGCGGAACTGATGGTCGGCGTCGAGGGGCTGGCGCTGCTCCGGACGCTCTACGCCGACACCGCCGAGGCGGCGCAGGCCCGCACGTCGCGGCTCGACGAGACCCGCGCCCTGCTCACCGGCACGCCCCCGGCCGACCGCCTCGGCGTCGAGCTCGACCTCACCGAGGGGTACGCGCAGTGGGCGGCCACCTACGACCGGCCGCTGCGGCTGTTCGGCGTCGAGGAGCCCCCGCTGCGCCGGCTGCTCGACGCGTTGCCGCCCGGGGAGGTCCTCGACGCCGCGTGCGGCACGGGCCGGTGGTCGGCGTACCTCGCCGGGCGCGGCCACGCCGTGACCGGCGTCGACCGGTCACCGGCCATGCTCGACCGTGCCCGCACCAAGCTCCCCGACGCCCGGTTCCTCGACGGCGACCTGACCCGCCTGCCCCTCCCCGACGCCTCCGTCGACGCCGCGGTCTGCGCGCTCGCCCTCGTCCACGTGGCCGACCTGGCGGCCGCGGTCGGCGAGCTCGCCCGCGTCGTGCGGCCCGGCGGCCGGGTCGTCGTCAGCGACGTGCACCCGTTCCTCGTGACGCTGGGCTGGCAGCCGCAGTTCCCGACCGAGCACGGCCGGGCGTGGATGCGGCTGCACACCCACCTGCCCTCGGAGTACGTCCGGGCCGCCCTCGCCGCCGGGCTGGCCGTCCGCGGCTGCGAGGAGCCGCCGCTGACCACGGAGTCCGTCGCCACGCCGACGGCCGAGCTGATCCCGGACGCGAACCGCGCGGCCTACGTGGGGCTCCCCGGCGTCCTGGTGTGGGACCTCGAGCGGCGCTGAGGGCCGGTCAGCGAGTGGCCGCCGACGGCGGCTCCGCCGGGACGTCGTCCGCCGTGACGGCCTCGGGCTCGGCGTCGACGCCGCTGGGGTCGCCGGCGCCGTGGGTCTGGCTCGCGCCGCGGTCGCGCTCGGCGCCGTCGCGGCGGACGCGGTTGGCCCGGGTCCCGTCGTCGGCGAGGGCGCTCACCGCCCGGCCCGTCCCGTCATCCAGGCGACGCGGCGCTGCTCGTGACGCGGGAGCGCCTCGAGCTCGGTGAGCCACCGGTCGGTGTCCGCATCGGACTCCCCCAGCGCCCGGGCGCGGAAGGCCGCGGCGAGCTCGCGGTCGGCGCGGGCCTCCGCGGCCGTGCGCGGGCGGGGCTGGTGGTCCTCGGGCTGCGCGGCCTGCGTCGACTCGCTGGCCAGGCGGGCGAGCGCGCCGCGGGCGAGCGGGTCGCCCCCGGCCACGTAGGGGTTGTCGTCGGGCAGGTGCGCGCCGACGCGCCCGTACGACCCGACGACGAGCAGGACCAGGCCGGCGGCGATGCTGAAGAACACGTTGGGCAGGCGGAAGGCCAGCAGGTTGGCCGGCGTCGACAGCACGGCCAGGCCGGCGAAGGCCGCCACCAGGAACGCCGCCCCGATCACGATCATCGCGGTCGACGCCGGCCGGCCGCCGCGGATCGCGGTGAGCACGAGCACCGCGGCGGTGACGACCGAGACGGTCGACAGCAGGCCGTTGGTGGACAGGCCGAGCAGGGGCACGCCCCGGGTCTCGAAGGCGGTGAGGCCCCCGGCGAAGCCGAGGATCCCGAAGACGGCGATGACGGCGGCGACCAGCAGCGCGCCGATGCGGTGGACGAGCACGACGCGACGGGAGAGCGGGGCGGGGGCGCCGCGGGCGACGGGGGTCGAGGTGGGCGGGCGGACGGCGGTCATGGCGGCCTCCAGGCTGAAGCCGGTTGTGCACGGTCGGTCGGAACCCCGCGGGCATCCCCGCTCGCCGCCCGTCCCACCCCTCGAGGTCCTCCCCGGTCGTATGACGCGGGCCTCAGGCCGGGCGGGGGACGTGCCGGGTCGGCCGGTACACCAGCTCCTGGATGTCGCCGTCGAGCGTGCGGTGCTCGAGCAGCTCGAGGTCGAAGTCGTCGGCGCCGCCGAAGACCGGGTCGGTACCGGTGCGGCCCGTGAGGACGGGGAAGACCGTCACCTGCAGCCGGTCCACCAGGCCCGCGGCCAGCAGCGCCCAGTTCAGCGTGAGGCTGCCGTGCGAGCGCAGCGGCACGTCGGACTCCTCCTTGAGCCGGCGGACGACCTCGATGCCGTCGCCGCTCGCGACGGTCGCGTCCGGCCAGTCGAGCGGGCCGGTAAGGCTCGACGACACGACCGTCAGGGGCATCGACCGCATGCGCGAGACCCACGGGTCGCGCACGTCGTCGCCCTCGCTGCTCTCGGCGAGCATCGTCGCGAACTGCCGGTACGTGGTGGCGCCGAAGACCATCCGCTGCGGGGTGTCGAAGAAGGCGCGGCGGTGCTCGAGCAGCTCGGGGCCCTGCTTGCCCCAGTAGCCGCCCCAGTCGCCGTCGCCGCCGTAGGAGCCGTAGCCGTCGAGGCTGGAGAAGACGTCGAACGTGTAGGTGGCGGTCATCGTGGCCTCCGGGGAACCGGGGGCCGGCCCGGTGCCGGCCCCTCACCACGACGACGAACGCGCCCCGCGCCGTATCGACATCGCCCCGCCCGGATTTTCCGGATCTACGCGCCGCGGGCGGCGTTCTCCTCCGAGGCGTTGACGACCTGCACCTTGTCGCCGTTCTGGAGCTCGGCGAACGTCGCGCGGGCGTCGTCGGTCTCCATGCGGATGCAGCCGGACGAGGAGCGGGCCGGGTCACCGGCGTGGAAGGCGATGCCGCCGTCGGCGAAGAACGTCGAGTACGGCATGGGGGCGGGGCGCCCGTCGGCCGTGCGGGACTCGCCGCTGACGTGGTGCTCGTCCTTGCGGTAGACGCGGTACGAGTGCCCGACCGGGGTGGCCTTCCCCTCGCCGCCCGAGGCGATGCGCATCGGGCCGCGCACGACCCGGCCGTCGCGGATCAGCCACGCCCGCTGCGACTCGAGGTCGACGCACGCGCGCGTGGACACCGAGCACGGCGTGCCCGGGACGGCCGCCTCGGCGTGCGCCTCGCGCGCCACCGGCGACGACTCGGGCGCCGCGGCGCCGTCGGCGAGGGCCGGCACCGCGAGCCCGCCCACGGCGGCCAGCACCCCACCGGTGACGGTCGCCGCGACCCACCAGCGGCGCGCGGGCCGCGCCGCCGACGTGGCCGGGGTCGAGGCCGCCGACCACCGGTGCCGGCCGGTGCGGGCTGTCGTGATCTCGCTGATGGGTGGACCTCCACGTCGCGGGGAGGGGCGGGCCCTCCGCGTGTGCCGTCGTCCCCCAGAACGGCACGTCCGGGACCCCGCCCGATCCACCGGTCGGGCGACGCCGGGGACGACGCAGCGTCACGGCGCCCGCGACCCGGCGCGCCGCCCGTGATGTGATGGTCGGGTGCCGGACACCCCTGCGCCCGACGCCCGGGCGCGCGACGCGGCACGGCGGCGGGCCCTCGCGGCGGCGGCCCGGGACAGCCCGGCGGCGGGCGGCTTCGCGCGGCGCGTCCGGCCCGAGGAGCGGCGGCGCTACGTCGTCCAGGTGTGGACGACGTCGGCGTTCGCCGCGGCGTGGGTGCTGGTGTTCGTCCTGTCCGGCTCCTGGTTCTTCCTGCTGCTCGCCGGCGCCTGCGCCCTGCTCGCGGTGCTCGCGGCGGCCGCGCTGGCCGTGCTGCGCCGCCGTCCCGACGGCCCACCACCGCCCGACCGAACAGGAGAGACATGGCCGAGATCGCCGAACTGATGCGGGCCAACCTGCTGGGCGTGTTCAACGAGCGCGACCCGGCGCGGCGCCGCGAGGTGATCGCGGCGACCTACGCGCCCGATGTCGAGTTCGCCGACCCGGAGGGCTCGGTGACCGGGCACGACGCCCTCGACGCGAAGGCCCAGGGACTGCTCGACGCCTCGCCGGACCTCGTGTTCTCCCCCGCCGGGTCGGTCCGCGTCGCGGGCGACCTCGGCTACCTCCCGTGGCAGCTCGGCCCCGAGGGCGCGGCGCCGGTCGTGCGCGGCGTCGACATCGCGCTGGTCGCCGACGGGCGCATCGCGCGCCTGTACACGCTCCTGCTCACCGACTGAGGTCCCGGCGCGGGTCGGTCACGCCGCCCGGCGCCGCGAGGGCCTCGAGGTCCCAGCGGGCGCGGCCCGCCCCCGCCCGGTAGGCGCTCTCGTAGAAGTCGAGCACGGTCGCGCGCGGGTCCGCCGTCGCGCGGGCGTCGGCGTAGGTGAGCACCGCGAGGTGCGAGGACCCGGCCTCCCGCCACGTCGCGGCGGCCGGGCGCAGCGGCTCCTCGGCGACGCCGGCGGGCTCGGGGGCGGTGTAGGAGTAGAAGGCCGGCTCGCGCGTGACCGGGTCGCCGAACCAGAAGCCCGCGCTGACGACCTCGCGCGAGTAGGCCTCGCGGGTGATCGGGTCGACGGCCGGTCCGTGCTCCACGACCCGGTCGGAGAACCGGGTGACCGCGATGTCGAAGGTGTGCCAGAAGTGGTGCACGGGGCTCGTCTTGCCGGCGAAGTCCGCCGCGAAGGCCTCCAGCACCATGTTGACCTGGCCGAGGACCGTCCAGTACCGGGTGACGGCGGCCGGGTCGTACGTGGCGTGCTCGGTGTCCTGGGCGAACGGGCGGTCGTGGTCGGGCAGGTCGAACGGGCGCGGGTCGGCGATCTCGACCTCGACGCCGAGCGCCGCGAGCGCGGCCGTCAGGTCCGCGTGGAACACCGCCACCGACCGGCCGGTCAGCGGGAACGACGTGCGGGTGCCGCGCGAGGTGGCGATCTCGAGGCGGTGGTCGACCAGGTCGAGGTCGATCGCGAACACGAGGGCGCCGTCGACGCTCATCGGCCGGGTCGTCAGGCCCCGCCCGGTGAGGTGCAGCGGCACGTTCCACCAGTGGTTGCGCCGGGGGCTCGCGGCCAGCCGCACCTTGCCGACGACCTGCACGAAGCGGTGCAGCGTCTCGCGCGTGGCGGTCCAGGAGTCGTAGGGCAGGTCCGGGAAGAGCTCGGTCGTCACGCCGCGAGACTCCCCGACCGCGGGGCCCGGCGCATCCGTCGGTCGACCGCCGTCGTCGCGGCCTGCTCAGGACGGCTGGTACGGCGGCGCGACGCCCCAGCCCCACCGCGGCGTCGGGGCGTGCTCGACGACGGCCGCGTCGGGCCGGGAGTTGTGCATCGCCAGCCGCGTGCCCCACTCGACGTAGCCGACGAACGCGGCGCGGAACTCGGGGTCGTCGGGCAGGCCGGCGTCGTCGGCCGCGCGGCTCATCGTCTCGGCGAAGCGGCGGCGCTGCTCGGGGGTGATCCGCAGGTCACGGTGGTGGGCGAGCATCCGCTCGTAGCCCCCGAGGGTCGCGGTGTAGTCGGCCGGCCCGCCGAACACCTCGATCCACCACAGCGTCACGTGTGCGCGGTGCTCCTCGGAGACGCCGCCGGGGAACAGTCCGGCGAGGAGGTCGTCGCCCTCCACCCGGTCGTAGAAGGCGTCGACGAGACGGCGGAACGCCTCGGCGCCGCCGGCCCACGCGTACAGCGTCGGAGTCATTGCAACAACGTAATCACCGAGCCATCAGTGCGGCCAGCCTCCCGTAGGGCAGCGCGTCCGCGTCGGCGAGCGCCTCCCACCCGGCGGGCACGGCGTCGACGATGGCCAGCGCCCGGGCGAGCGCGGCGCGGTAGAGCGACGAGCCGAAGCTGATCCGCCGCACGCCGAGCGCGGCGAGCGCCGCGAGGTCGATGTCGAGGTCGCTCGACGCCAGGACGTTGACCGGCACGCCGTCGGCGGCTCTCCCGATCTCGCCCAGCAGGCGTTCCACCGAGCCGAGCTCGGCCCCGGTGCGCTGGACGCCCGGCACGAACAGGCAGGTGGCGCCGGCCTCGCGGTAGCGCGCGAGGCGCGCGGCGGCGAGACCGGGCCGCTCGGCGGGCTCGCCCACGGGGTTCCAGAAGACGTCGGTGCGGGCGTTGAGCACCGCGTCCGGCGAATCCCCGGCGACGGCGGCGGCCGCCGCCGCGACGATCTCGGTCTGGAGCCCGACGTCCCGCAGGTCGCCGGTGGCCGGGTCGGTGTCCTCGATGTTCACCCCGGCCGCCCCGAGGGCGAGCGCCCGGGCGACGGTCTCGTGCACCTGCTCGGGCGTCGACCCGAAGCCCGCCTCGAGGTCGACGGTGACCGGCACGTCGCCCGCCGCGCCGATCACGGCAGCGGCCGCGGCGAGCGCCGCCTCGCGCCCGATCGCCTCGCCGTCGGGCCGGCCCGCGACGGCCGCCGCGGCGGCGCTCGACGTCCCGAGCGCGACGGTGCCCGGCCGCGCCGCCAGCACCCGGGCACTGCCCGCGTCCCAGGCGTTCGGCATGAGGAAGAGCTGGTGGTGGGCCCGCGCGAAGCGGGTCGCACGGTCCCCGACGGTGGTCACGAGGTCACCGTAGGGCGGTGTCACTGCGGCGGGCGCCGAAGCGTGTCAGCTGAAGACGAGCACCTCGTCGCCGCGGCGCAGGTGGTCGAAGTAGGCCGTCGCGGCGGCGGCGTCGAGGTGGACGCAGCCGTGGGACGACCCGGCGAGGCTGCCCTGGTGGAAGGCGATGCCGCCCGGGGCGAAGAACACCGCGTGCGGCATCGGCTCGTCGAACTCGCTCGAGACCTGGTCGGCGTTCTTGCGCCCGACGTGGAACAGCCCGGTCGGTGTCGCGGAGCTCGTGGGGCCGGGCGGCACCCGGCCCGTCTCGTCGCCGGGGAGGAACGGCACCGGCCCGTAGACGACCGCGCCGTCGCGCTGCAGCCAGCTCTGCCGGGTCCGCAGGTCGACGCACGCCACGACCTCGGGCGGGCAGGCGGCACGGTCGGCGATCCCGGCCGGGGCCGCCGGCGCCGAGGCGGCGGGGGCCGGCGCCGCGGCAGGGACCACGGCAGGGGCCGCGGGCGCCGCCGGGGTGTGACCACCGGCGCCGAGCAGCGCCACCACGGCGGCGACGACGAGGGCGAGCACGGCTCCCCCGGCCACTCCCCCGACGAGGAGGCCCGGGCGCCGGCCACTCCTGCGATGCGTTGCCACCGCGCCCGAGTATGGACCCACCCCGGCAGGCGCCCGTCGTCAGGAGGGGCCGGGGACCGTCGCGTCGCGGAGCAGGCCGGTCGCGGGGTGGCAGTTGACGTACTCGTAGTACTGCTCGTCGGCCCGCACCACCGAGACCTCGTGGTAGAGCCGCAGCGTCGTGAACCGCCGCGCGAGGCTCACGAAGGCGACGAACACGCGCAGGTGTGTCGGGTGCGTCTCGGCCCACTGCTCGAGGCGGTCGAGCGAGCGCCAGTGCGAGATCGCGTAGGTCTTGTCCAGCGGCGTGCCGTCGAGGTCGATGTAGCGGACGTAGCGGTTGCTGTAGCAGCCGAGACGCTGCCCGCGGTCGCGCAGGAAGTCCATCGCCGCCCGCAGCGCCGGCTCGACCTCCGTCTCGTAGAGCTCGTGCTCCTCCGGCCCAGCGTCCGACCAGTCCTGCCCCGATCGGATCAGCGCGAGGTCGTCGTGGCCCCGCACGACCACACGCCCCCCACCGCCCTGCGCGGTGAGCTCCCCCGAGGGCCGCATCCGGTCGGTCTGCGAGCGCGGGATGCGGTCGCGCATGGAGCCCCAGTAGGCGTGCTCCTCGATCTCGTCGCTGACCCCGTCCATCACCCCGCCGACGCCGGGCAGCCGGTCGGTGAAGGGGTAGAGCGTCTCGAACCCGTCGACGCGCGGGGAGAGGATCTCGCGGAACACCCCGACGTCGCCCGTGAGCCGCTCGTCGGCGTCCCACCAGCCGGCCACCTCGGGCCGGGCGAGCCAGCGTCCGTACGTCCCGGGGTCGCGCCAGTACCCGACGGCGACGAGGTTGTCCGCGCCGGCCGCGTCGCGGTGGTGGGTCACGTCCCACGTGCCCGGGCCGTCGGGCAGCCCGAACTGGTCGACGATCTGCCGGAGGACGGCGAACGCCGTGTCGCGGTGCTCCTCGCCGCGGTACTGCACGCCGAGGTAGCCCATGACGACCTGCGTGACGTCCTCGCCCGCCCGCGCCACCCACACCGGGAACGGCGGCCGGTAATCCTCGCCGGCCCGCCGCGTGAGCGTGCGCGGGCACTGCAGGTGCGTGTCGATCGCCGACTCCACGAGCGCCTCCCTCGTCCGGTATGGGTCACATCACACCATCGGGCGAGCGGTCCGTGGACGCGTCGACCGCGGCACCCCGCGGCCCGCGACCACGTCCGCGGCGTCCCGCGCCCGCCGAAGGTGCGGACCGGCCGGCTCCGGCGGGCCCGGCGCCGCCACCCCTACCCTCGCGGTGACCAGGGCCGGCGGCCTCACTCGACGACAGGAGGACCGCGTGTCCGTGCCCCCGGGCGGTGCGGCGGGGCTCGCCGAGCTCGCCGACCTGCTGAGCAGCCGCTCGCTCGACGACGCCGGCCTGGCCGCGGTGAGCGACTCCGCACCCGACACCCCGGTGCTGCCGGAGGTCAGCGTGCTGAAGATCGGCGGCCAGAGCGTCATGGACCGGGGGCGCGCCGCCGTGCTCCCGCTGGTCGACGAGATCGTCGGCCTCACGGGGCAGCACCGGATGCTCATCGGCACCGGCGGCGGGACGCGGGCCCGCCACGCCTACGCGCTGGCCGACGGGCTCGGCCTGCCGACCGGCGTGCTCTCCCAGATCGGGTCGGCGGTCGCCGGCCAGAACGCCACGATGCTCGGCTACCTGCTCGCGAAGCACGGCATCCCGGTCGTGGAGCCGAACGCCTTCGCGACGATCCCGCTGCGCCTCGCCGAGGTCGGTGCCGCCGTCTTCCCCGGCATGCCGCCCTACGCCCTGTGGCAGCGCGTCCCGCACGAGGGCGTCATCCCGCCCTACCGCACCGACGCCGGCTGCTACCTCGTCGCCGAGACCTACGCCTGCCGCCAGATGATCTTCGTCAAGGACGAGGACGGCCTGTACACGGCGAACCCCAAGACCGACCCGTCGGCGACCTTCATCGGAGAGATCACCGTCGACGAGCTGCTCGCCCGCGAGCTGCCCGACCTCGTCCTCGAGCGCGGCATGCTCGAGCTGCTGCGGGACGCCCGCCACGTCCGGTCCGTCCAGGTGATCAACGGCCTGGTGCCCGGCAACCTCACCCGCGCCCTCGCCGGCGAGCACGTCGGCACGATCATCTCCAGCGACGACCAGCACGGAGGCTCCCGATGACCCGCTCCGTCCACCCGGAGGACCGCGCGGGCCGCGACGTCGAGTCCGCGTTCGCCCGCCAGACCCTGCTCGACCGCGAGCTCGTCCGCGCCGCGGCGCCAGAGCGCGCGGAGCGGGTCCGCCTGCTCCCGTGGCTCGAGGTCGTCGTGCTCGGCGGCTCGACGATCGTCGACCGGGGCCACGACGTGCTGCTCCCGCTCGTCGACGAGCTGCGCGGCCTCATCGCCAGCGGCGACCACCGGCTGCTCGTGCTCACCGGTGCCGGCATCCGGGCCCGCCACGTGCTGGGCATCGGCCTCGACCTCGGCCTGCCCGCGGGCGCCCTCGCCGGCCTCGCGGCCACGGAGTCCGAGCAGAACGGCCGCCTGGTCGCGGCGCTGCTCGCCGCGGAGGGCGTGTCGTACCTGCCGCACGAGACCGTCGCGAACCAGCTGCCGGTACACCTCGCCGCCGCCCACGCCGCGGTCTCCAACGGCTACCCGCCCTACGGCGTGCACGAGTTCCCGACGTCGTCGGGCCGGCTGCCCGTGCACCGCACCGACACCGGCGCACTGCTGCTCGCCGACGCCTACGGCGCCGCGCGCCTGGTCTACGTCCGCGACGAGGCCGCGCTCGCGGGCCTGCCCGACGAGGTCTCGGCGAAGGAGCTGCTCGCGCGGGACGGCGACCTGCCGATCGACCGCCTCGCCCTCGAACGCCTGCAGCTCGCGCAGCACGTCCGCGCCGTGACCCTCGTCGACGGCACCGGCGCCGGCGGGCTCACCGGCGCCCTCGAGGGGCGGGGCGGCGTCACCGTCACCGCCGGCTGAGGGCGCGCCCGCGGGTCAGGAGGCCTGCGCCCAGGCCTCCACGCCCACGGGCGCGTCGGCGCCGACCGACTCCTCGACGTACACGAGGCCGTCGACCACCGTCACCGCGTGCGTGCGCACCGGCTTCTTCGCCGGTGGCCCCGAGGGACGGCCCGTGCGCAGGTCGAAGCACGCCGCGTGCAGCGGGCACTCCACCGCGCACCCCTCGAGCCACCCGTCGGACAGCGACGCGTCCTGGTGGGTGCAGGTGTCGTCGATCGCGTACAGCTCGCCGTCCGCGTTGAAGACGGCGATGGGCACGGAGCCCTCCACCCGCACCGACTCCCCCACCAGGATGTCGGTCAGTTCCGCGACGTAGATCATTCCGGCTCCTGTTGCGATCTGCGCATCGAGTCTTGCTATCCGCAACATCAGGGTGAGGCTTCGCCAGATCGGCGTCAATGGGGTACTGGCGGATGTCGCACCGATGACCGACGCTGTTGACGTGGCGTGTTGATGTGACGCTGATATGTCAGTGATGTGACGGCCGACCGGGGAGCGCAGCGGCATGACCGAGCACGGGCGGGCGCCGTCCGGCGGCGCGGCCCGGGCCGTCGAGGGCGAGCACACCCTGCGCCGCGCGACGGCCGCGGCGGCCGTCGGCAACGTGGCCGAGTGGTACGACTTCGGGATCTACTCGTACCTGGCCGGGGCCGTCCTCGACCGGGTCCTCTTCCCCGACGCCGGCCCCTGGGCGCCCGTCTACACCCTCGGCGCCTTCGCCGCGGCCTTCCTCGTGCGCCCGCTCGGCGGCCTCTTCTTCGGTCCCCTCGGCGACCGCGTCGGGCGGACCCGCGTGCTCGCCGCGACGGTGGTGCTGATGGCCGCGTCGACGGTCCTGCTCGGCCTCGTGCCCGATCACGGCGCCGTCGGGGCCGCGGCCCCGGTACTGGTGCTCGTGCCGCGGATGCTGCAAGGGTTCTCGGCGGGCGGGGAGTACACCGGGGCGCTGACGATGGTCGCCGAGTACAGCCCCGACCGGCGTCGCGGCCTGTTCGGGAGCTGGCTCGAGTTCGGCACCCTCACCGGCTACACCCTCGGCGCGGGGGTGAGCGCGGCGCTGATCGCCCTGCTCCCCGACGACGCCCTGCTGGCCTGGGGCTGGCGGCTGCCGTTCCTGCTCGCCCTGCCCCTCGGCGTCGTCGGGGTCTACCTGCGCCTGCGCCTCGAGGACACCCCCGCGTTCCGCCAGCTCATGGAGCGCTCCCCCGCCCTGGCGACGATGCCGCTGCGCCGCGCCCTGCAGATCCTCGCCCGGCGCCACCGGCGGGCCATGCTCGTCGCGGGCGGGCTCGTCGCCGCGTGGAACGTCACCAACTACGTGCTGACGAACTATGTCCCCACCTACCTCACCAGCACGCTCGTCGAACACGGCGAGGACGGCACCGGCACGGCGACGTCGACCGCGCTCCAGGTGCTCGTCATGCTCGGGATGCTGGCGGTCGTCACGTCGCTGGGCCGGCTGTCCGACCGGGTGGGGCGCCGCCCGGTGCTGCTCGCCGGGAGCCTCCTGCTGGTCGTGCTGGGTCTGCCGTCGGTCTGGCTGCTGCGCCAGGGGCTGCTCGGTCAGCTCGGCGGCCTCGCGCTGATCGCGGCGGCGCTCGTGTGCTTCGCCGCGGTCGCCCCGTCGACGCTGCCCGCGCTCTTCCCGACGCTGGTGCGCTACGGCGGCCTCGCGCTGACGTTCAACCTGGCCGTGTCGCTGCTCGCCGGCACCGCCCCGACCGTCATTGCCGCGGCCACCGCCGCGACCGGCGACCTCGACTGGCCGGGCTACTACCTCGTGGCCGCCGGTGTCGTCGGCGTCGTGACGGTGGCGTTCCTGCCCGAGTCCGCGGGCCGGCCCCTCGCCGGCGCCGCGCCGCTGACGTCGAGCGCCGAGCTCCCGCCGCCGGACACGGACGCGGACGGAATCCCGCTCGAGCCGCCGCGCTGACGCCGGTCAGGCCGTCGTCAACCCACCGTCAGACCGCTACCGGGCGGCGCAGCTCGCGGCGGCGCAGGCGCCCGAAGCCGCGCGGGTCGTCCATGCCGAAGACGCCCGTGGTGCGGCCCTCGGCGTCGGCGAACCGGGCGGTGAAGCGCGCGGCCGCGACGTCGCCGTCGACGATCTCGACGTCGTGGTGCGCCGCCGGGTGCCCGGCGAGCTGGAGCACGCGCCCGTACTGCTCGGACCAGACGTAGCCGCTGGGGTCGACGGTGGCCCGCGTGCACCCCGCGAGCAGGTTCGTCGCGGCGACCGCGGCCTGCTCGCCCGCACTCGTCCAGTGCTCGTGGCGCCCGCCGGGCGGGCGGGCGGCGTCGCCGACCGCCACGACGGCGGGCACGTCGGTGACCATGCCGGCGTCGGTGCGCACCCCGTCGCCCAGCGCGAGCCCCGAGCCCTCGAGCCACCCGGTGTGCGGGGCGATGCCGATGCCGACCACGACGACGTCCGCCCCGACCGTGCTGCCGTCGCCGAGCGCGACGCCGACGACGCGACGCCCTCCGGTCGCCGAGCCGGCCGTGACCAGGCCCGCCACGGCGGTCGCCGTGCGCAGGTCGGTGCCGTGGGCGGCGTGGAGGTCGACGCAGCCGCGCGCGATGCGGGCGCCCAGGACGGGCTCCAGCGGCAGTGGGAGGCCGTCGAGGACCGTGACCTCGAGGCCCATCGACCGGCACGTCGACGCCACCTCGGCGCCGATGAACCCGGCCCCCACGACGACGACGCGCGGACCGCCGCGCAGGGCGGTCCGCAGCGCGAGCGCGTCGTCGAGCGTGCGCAGGGTGTGGACGCCCTCGACGTCCTCGGTGCCCGGCAGGCGCCGGGCCCGCCCGCCGGTGGCGACGACGACCCCGTCGGCGACCACGTCGGACCCGTCGGAGAGCGCGAGGCGCGCGCCGGCCGGGTCGAGGCGTGTCGCGGTGACGCCGAGGCGCATCTCCAGGGCGAGCTCCGCGTCGTCGGCCGCGTCGAGCAGGCCGAGCGCGTCCTCCTCGAGGCTGCCGTCGAGGAACGCCTTGGACAGCGGCGGCCTGTCGTAGGGCCGGCGGGGCTCGTCGCCGACGAGCACGAGCCGGCCGTCGAAGCCGGCGTGGCGGAGTGCCTCCGCGGAGCGGACCCCGGCGACGGAGGCGCCCACGATCGCGATGGTGTGCATGGCCGCTCCTGGGACGCGGGACGGACCGGTGTGGAGGACACCCCACGAGCTGGAGTGGCGAGGTTGCGGATGAAGCAACTCGGTGATTCTTCCGCAACCGCAGACGCTCCGAGACGTCTCCCTCCTTGTCAAGGGATGGCCCCGGAGCGAAGCCCGACACTCGCCGAGTGGTCCTCCTCCTCGCGGACCCT
Organism: Actinomycetospora chlora; assembly: GCF_039542135.1. Taxonomy (NCBI): domain Bacteria; kingdom Bacillati; phylum Actinomycetota; class Actinomycetes; order Pseudonocardiales; family Pseudonocardiaceae; genus Actinomycetospora; species Actinomycetospora chlora. The sequence goes on along the minus strand of NZ_BAABHO010000013.1, from coordinate 104,967 downwards.
TGACACGCAATCCCCGGGTCGCGGACCGTGTGTTGCGCATTGAGCGCCTACGTCTCTCAATACGCAACACACTCGCCGTCGAGCCTTCCCCACCGCTGCGTCCTCGAGGAGCAGGGAACCCATGACCACTGGAGAGATGGCTGCGGAGCTCGTCTCCCCGCCGCTGCCGGCGAGCCTCCGGGAGACGCTGCCGGGCCGGTACTACACCGACCCGACGATCTTCGCCGCCGAGCAGGCGCTGATCTTCGAGACCGGGTGGTCCTGCGCGGTGCTCGCCGCGGACATCCCGGCGCCGGGCGACTTCGAGACCGTCCAGGTCGGCCGCGAGAGCGTCATCGTGGCCCGCGGGCGCGACGGCGCGGTCCGCGCCCACCTCAACGTCTGCCGCCACCGCGGCGCGCGGATCTGCACCGAGGACAAGGGCACCGTGCGGAGGTCGTTCCAGTGCCCGTACCACGCGTGGACCTACGGGCTCGACGGCTCGCTCGTCTCCGCGCCGCACCTGCGCGAGATGCCCGACGTCGACCGCTCGGCCTTCGGGCTGCACCGCGTCCACAGCCGCGAGTGGCTCGGCTACGTGTGGCTCTGCCTCGCCGACGAGCCGCCGTCGTTCGAGGACACCGTGGTCGCCGACGTCGCCGCCCGCCTCGGGTCGCCCGACGCGATCGTCGGCTACCAGGTGGCGGACCTGGCCCTGGGCCGGCGCATCTCCTACGACGTGAAGGCGAACTGGAAGCAGATCGTCGAGAACTTCATGGAGTGCTACCACTGCGGCACGATCCACCCCGAGCTCACCGAGGTGCTGCCGGAGTTCGCGAACGGCCTCGCCGCGCAGTACTTCGTGGGCCACGGCGCCGCCTTCGGCGACGAGGTGCACGGCTTCACCGTCGACGGCTCGGAGGGGCTCGCGCGCATCCCGGGCGTCGGCGCCGACCAGGACCGCCGCTACTACGCGATCACGGTGCGCCCGCAGGTGTTCGTCAACCTCGTGCCCGACCACGTCGTGTTCCACCGCATGTTCCCGCTCGCCGCCGACCGCACCCACGTCGTGTGCGACTGGCTGTACCTCCCCGAGGTCGTGGCGTCCGGGGCGGACATCGACCGCTCGGTGGAGCTGTTCCACCGCGTCAACCAGCAGGACTTCGACGCCTGCGAGCGCTGCCAGCTGTCCATGGACTCGCGCTCCTACGCGCGCGGCGGGGTGCTCGTGCCCAGCGAGCACCACATCGGTGAGTTCCACGACTGGGTGCGGGCCCGGGTCGGCTGAGCACGACCGCCAGCGCAGGACCGACAGAGCAGGACGAAGGGGAGCACGGATGTCCACCACGCCGGAGTCGGAGCCGTCGGACGTCGGGACGCGGGAGTACCGCGACGCGTTCCGGATCGCCGACGAGCTGAACGTCCACGGCAGCGGCTGCGTCTGCCCGCCGTGCGCGGCACGGCTGCCGGGTCTGCTCGTGGAGCTCGCGCGGGCCATCGAGAACGAGACCGACTGACCGGTAGCGTGACCGGATGCCGGGGAGACGAGCGGCCGACGGCGGCGCCGAGCAGGGCTCCGCGGTGCAGTCCGTCGACCGGGCCCTGGAGATCCTCGAACTGGTCGCCGCCGACGGGGAGCTCGGGATCACCGAGATCGCCGAGGCCCTCGGGGTCCACAAGTCGACCGCGTCGCGCCTGGTCGGGGCGCTGCAGCAGCGCCACCTGCTCGAGCAGCAGGGCGAGCGCGGCAAGTACGCCCTGAGCTACGGCGTCGTGCGCCTCGCCGCCGCCGCGACGGGCCGGCTCGACGTCGCGCGGCTCGGGCAGCCCGTCTGCCAGCGTCTCGCCGAGGAGCTGGGCGAGACCGTCAACATCGCGGTGACCGACGGCGAGGCCGGCATCACCGTCGCGCAGGAGGACGGCACCGCGGCGATCACGTCGCAGAACTGGGTGGGGCTGCGCTCGCCCCTGCACGCCACGTCGGCCGGCAAGGTCCTGCTCGCGTGGATGCCCGAGGACGACCGGCGGCGGCTGCTGCGCCGGCGCCTCGAGCGCTTCACCGACGACACCATCGTGGCCGCGGCGGACCTGCGCACCGAGCTCGCCCGCGTGCTCGACGAGGGCCACGCGCGCTCGTTCGAGGAGCTCGAGGTCGGCATGCACGCCGTCGCCGTGCCCGTGTTCTCCGCCGACGGCACCGTCTCGTCGGCGCTCTCGGCGACCGGGCCGGTCTACAGGCTGCCGCGCCGGCGCGCCCGTGCCATCGTCGCCGACCTGCGCGAGGGCGCGGCCGACCTCTCGGCGAAGCTCGGCCACCGCGCCGGGTGAGGGCGGCTCAGCGGAACACCACCGTGCGGTGCCCGTCGACCAGCACCCGGCGCTCGCAGTGCCAGCGCACGGCCCGCGACAGCGCGAGCGCCTCGGCGTCCCGCCCGACGGTCTGGAGGGCGCGCGGGTCGTGGGTGTGGTCGATCCGCACGACCTCCTGCTCGATGATCGGTCCCTCGTCGAGGTCCGCCGTGACGTAGTGGGCCGTGGCGCCGACGAACTTCACCCCGCGGTCGTAGGCCTGGTGGTAGGGCTTCGCGCCGGCGAAGCCGGGCAGGAACGAGTGGTGGATGTTGATCGCGCGCCCGCGCAGGGCCGCGCACGTGCGGTCGGAGAGGACCTGCATGTAGCGGGCGAGCACGACGAGCTCCGCGTCGAGCGCCGCGGTGATCCGCAGGAGCTCGGCCTCCGCGTCGGCCTTCGTGCCCGGGGTCACGGGCACGTGGTGGAACGGCAGCCCGGCCGACTCGGCCATGGCGCGCAGGTCCTCGTGGTTGGACACCACGCCCACCAGCTCGCCGCCGAGGCTGCCCGAGCGCCAGCGGAACAGCAGGTCGTTGAGGCAGTGCGCCGCCCGCGACACCATGACCAGGACCCGGACGGGCCGCGGCGCGTGGAACGCGTGCTCCATGGCGAAGGCCTGCGCCACGGGCGCGAAGTCGCGGGCGATCGCGTCGAGGTCGCCGCCCGCGGGCAGCGCGACGCGGGTGCGGAGGAACAGGCGTCCGCCCACGGGGTCGTCGAACTGCTGGTGCTCGACGATGTCGCCGCCGTGCGCGGCGACGTGGCTGCTCACGGCGCGCACGATGCCGGTGCGGTTCGGGCAGCTCAGCGTCAGGACGAACGAGTCGGTCACGGCCACCGTCTCCTCAGCACTCCACCACGGTGAGGGCCAGCCCGCCCCGGGCCGTCTCCTTGTACTTGACCTTCATGTCCGCGCCCGTGGCGCGCATCGTGCGGATCGCCTTGTCCAGCGACACGTGGTGCACGCCGTCGCCGCGCCGGGCCATCCGCGCCGCGGTGATCGCCTTGACCGAGGCGACGGCGTTGCGCTCGATGCAGGGGATCTGCACGAGGCCGCCGACCGGGTCGCAGGTCAGGCCCAGGTTGTGCTCGATGCCGATCTCGGCGGCGTTCTCCACCTGCTCGGGCGTGCCGCCGAGGAGCTCGGCGAACCCCGCGGCCGCCATCGAGCACGCCGACCCGACCTCGCCCTGGCAGCCGACCTCGGCCCCCGAGATGGACGCGTTGCGCTTGAACAGCTGCCCGACCGCCGCGGCGGTCAGCAGGAAGCGCACCACGGCGTCGTCGTCGAACCCGGGCAGCGTCCGCGCCGCGTGGTGCAGCACCGCCGGCACGATGCCCGCCGCCCCGTTGGTGGGGGCGGTGACGACCCGGCCGCCGGCGGCGTTCTCCTCGTTGACGGCGAGCGCGTCGAGCGTGACCCGGTCCATGTCGGTGGCGCCGGCACCCTCGGCGTCGAGGTGGCGGGCGAGGTCGGCCGCGCGGCGGCGCACGCGCAGCCCGCCGGGCAGCACGCCGTGGGTCGACGTGCCGCGCCGCACGCACTCGCGCATCACCGCCCAGAGGTGCAGCAGCCCGGCGCGGGTCTCCGCCTCCGGCCGGAACGCCGCCTCGTTGGCCAGCACGACGTCGCTGATGCGCGGGCCGTGCGCCCGGGCGATCGCGACGAGCTCGTCCCCGCTCGCGAACGGGTGCGGCACGGGCGTGGCGTCCTCCCGGATGACGGACTGCCCCGTCTCGTCCTGGTCGAGCACGAACCCGCCGCCCACCGAGTAGTACTCGCGGCGCTCGACGGTCTCCCCCGCCGTGTCGCGGGCGGTGAAGACCATGCCGTTGCTGTGGAACGGCAGCCGGCGGGTGCGGTGCAGCACGACGTCGTCGTCGACGGCGAACACCACCGGGTGCTCGCCGAGCAGGCGCAACTTCCCGTCCGCCCGCACCCCGGCGACGATCGGCCCGGCCGCCACGGGGTCGACCAGGTGGGGCTGCTCGCCGGCAAGCCCGAGGACCACGGCCGGGACGCTGCCGTGACCGTGCCCCGTCGCCCCCAGCGAGCCGAACAGCTCGCAGCGGACCGACGCGACGCGCGCGAGCCGGTCGGTGTCGTGCAGGCGGGACGCGAAGAGGTAGGCGGCCCGCATGGGCCCCACGGTGTGGGAGCTGGAGGGGCCGATCCCCACCGTGAACAGGTCGAAGACCGAGACGGCCACGGACACCTCCCGCTCGTGCGATGTTCAGTTAATATATCAGTCGTGCGCGTAACAGAGAAGGACTGCTCCGTCTGTTGTAGGCTCCGCGTGTGAGCGTGCTACCCGTGGAGCAGGACTCCGGCCCCCCGCTGTCGCTGTCGGAACGCGCCTACGCCGCGATCCAGGACAAGCTGATCATGCTGGAGATCCCTCCCATGGCGCCGATCGACGAGGTCGCGCTGGTGGAGTCGCTCGAGGTGGGGCGCACGCCGGTGCGGGAGGCGCTCAAGCGGCTCGAGGTCGACCGGCTGGTCGTCTCGTACGCGCGGCGCGGCACGTTCGCGACGGCCGTGGACATCACCGACCTCGCCTACATCTCCGACATCCGGGTGCAGCTCGAGCCGCTGGCCGCTCGCCGGGCGGCGGAGAGCGCGAGCGAGGCGGTGCGGGCCGACCTGCGCGACCTGGCCGACGCCACCGAGTCGCTCGACGTCCGCGAGCTCGGCCGCGACGAGCTGATGCGCTGGGACATGCGGGTGCACCGAGCGATCTACCGCGCGGCCGGCAACCCGCACCTCGAGGACACCCTCGTGCGCTACGACAACCTGGCGACCCGGATCTTCTGCCTGTTCCTCGACCGGATGGCGGACTTCGTCTCGCACGTCGAGGAGCACGCCGGGCTGCTGCGCACGATCGCCGACGGCGAGGCGGACGTCGCCGCCCGCCGCGCCCGCCAGCACGTCCAGGGCTTCGAGAAGGCGATCCGCGCCGTCATCTGAGGGGAGTCAGCGCGGGATCTGCTCCCGCACCACCGCGGTGAGCTTCGCCGCGCGCAGCACGACGTCGTCGACCGGGTCGACGGCCGTGAGGAGCTCCTCGCGCACGGCCGGATCGGCGACGTCGGCCAGCGCGACCTCGACGTCGACGCGTGCGGTGCCCAGCGCCGCGCGCAGGGCCTCCGCGGCCGCGGCGACCCGCCCGATCACCGCCCGCGGGCCGGCCGGGCGCACCGTCTCGGCGAGGTCGAGCGCGCGGACGGCCAGCGCGATGACCCGCACCCCTGTGCGGGCCACCGCCTGCGCGTCGGTCGGCGCCGGGACACCGAGCCCCCGGACCTCGGACTCCAGCTGCTCGGCCGCGGCCGCGTCCTCGGCGCGCCGGACCACCGTCCCGAGCAGCGCCGCGCCCAGGGCGAGGTGCCGTACCGCGGGGAGCTCCGTCTCGCTCACCGACCCCCTCCTCGTGCCGGCGGTCAGCGCCGGATGCGCGCCATCTCCGGGTCGACGAGCGGCTCGCTCGCGACCGTCGCACGGATCGGCTGCCCGAAGTACGAGATCGCCACGCCGTCGCCCGGCGACAGCCCCGCGGGCAGCCAGGCGTAGGCGATGGGCCGGCCGATGGTGTGCCCGAACGCCGCCGAGGTGACGTACCCGGCGACCTCGCCGTCGACGAGCACCGGCTCGTCGCCGACGACGACGCTCGCCCCGTCGTCGACGGTCAGGCACGTCAGCGCCCGCGTGCGGGTGGCGGTGGAGCGGCCCTCGAGCGCCGCGCGCCCGACGAACTCGCCCTTGGTCGCCGGCCGCACCGCGAACCCGACGCCGGCCTCGTAGGGGTCGTGCTCGCTGGTCATGTCCGTGCCCCAGCTGCGGTAGCCCTTCTCCAGGCGCAGGCTGTCGAACGCCGCGCGCCCCGCGGCGACGACGCCGAGCGGCTGCCCGGCCCGCCACAGCACGTCCCACAGGCGCAGCCCGTACTCGGCACCGGTGTAGATCTCCCAGCCGAGCTCGCCGACGTAGGACACCCGCATCGCGACCACCGGGACGCCGCCGACGACGGCGCGCACGCAGCGGAAGTACCCGAGCCCCTCGTGCGAGAGGTCCGCGTCGGTGAGCGGCGCGACGAGGTCGCGGGCCAGGGGGCCCCAGACGCCGACGCAGCACGTCCCGCCGGTGGTCTCCCGCACGGTGACGTCGAGACCCGCCGCCTCCTGCTGCAGGTGGTGCACGTCGAGCGGGCCGTTGGCGCCGACCTGGAAGAGGTCCGCGCCCAGGCGGGCGACGGTGACGTCGCTGCGCACGCCGCCGGCATCGTCGAGCAGCAGCGTGTAGGTGACCGACCCGACGCTCTTGTCCATCTTCCCCGTGGTGAGCCGGTCGAGGAACGCGACGGCCCCGGGCCCGGACACCTCGAGGCGCGTCAGCGGGGTCATGTCGTACAGCGCGACCGCCGTGCGCGTCTTCCACGCCTCCACCGCGGCGACCGGCGAGTGGAAGCGCGCCGACCACGCGTCCCGCGTCGGCGGCCGCCACGCGGCCGGCAGCTCGGCGACCAGCGGGGCGTTGGCCTCGAACCACTGCGGGCGCTCCCAGCCCCGCGTCTCGCCGAACACCGCGCCGAGCTCGACCTGGCGGGCGTGGAACGGGCTCGTGCGCACGTCGCGCGGCGAGGTCCGCGGCTGCCGCGGGTGCACGACGTCGTAGATCTCGACGAAGTTCTGCTGCGCGGTCTCGGCGACGTAGGCGTCGGCCGTCTGGAACTCCTCGAAGCGGTGCACGTCGCAGCCGTGCAGCTCGATCTCGCTGCGCCCGTCGACGAGCAGCTGCGCGACGCTGTGGGCCACGCCCGCCGAGTGCGTCACCCAGACCGCCTCCGCCACCCAGAAGCCCGCGACCTCGGACGACTCGCCGATCAGCGGCCCGCCGTCGGGGGTGAACGAGAAGACGCCGTTGAAGCCCTCCTCGACCTTGGTGTCGGCCAGCGAGGGCAGCAGCGCGACGCTCTGCTCCCACTGCGGCGCGAAGTCGTCCTCGGTGAACGGCAGCATCGAGGGCTGGCGCGCGGCGGTGACGTCGTCGACGTCCGGCAGCTCGCCCAGCGAGACCGGCATGGGGCGGTGGGCGTAGGAGCCGATGCCGAGGCGGTCGCCGTGCTCGCGGTAGTACAGGTCCTGGTCCTGGTGGCGCAGGATCGGCAGCCGCGCCTCGACCGCCTCGTCGTTCCGCCCGACCAGCGGCGGCACCTGCCCGGTGAACGCGTACTGGTGGGCGAGCGGCAGCAGCGGCACGCGCATGCCGACCATCGCGCCGATCGCCGGGCCCCAGAACCCGGCGCACGACACCACGACGTCCGCGGGCACCACGCCGGCGTCGGTCTTCACGCCGGTCACGCGACCGCCCTGCTGCGCGACGCCGGTGACGCGCGTCGACCCGCGGAACACCGCTCCCCGCGCCTGCGCGCGGCGCATCAGCGCGGTGACCGCCCGGGAGGCCTTGGCGAGCCCGTCGGTGGGGGTGTGCAGTCCGCCGAGGATCCGCTCCGGGTCGATCAGCGGGTGCCGGCGCACGCACTCCTCGACGTCGACCACCGTGGCGGGGATGCCGCGCGAGGCGGCCCAGCCGGCCTTGCGGTGCAGGTCGGCGAGGCGGGCGGGGGTGGTGGCGACCTCGAGACCGCCGACCTGGTTGAAGCACCAGGCGCCGTCGACCTCGAGCCCCAGGAACTTCTCCACCGTGTACGAGGCGAAGGCGCTCATGGTCCGCGACGCGTTGGTCTGGAACACCAGGCCCGGCGCATGGGAGGTCGACCCGCCGGTCAGCGGCAGCGGTCCCTGGTCGAGGACGGTGACGTCGGTCCAGCCGCGCTCGGTGAGCTCGTCGGCGAGGTTCGCGCCGACGATCCCGGCTCCGATGACGACGACGCGGGGGGTGGTGCTCATGAGCGTCTCTTCTCAGACGTGGTGGGGCGGGTCAGGCCTGGGTGGCGTCGACGAGCAGGTCGACGACGGCGCCGGCGAAGGAGGGTCGGACGAGGACCTGCAGGTCGTCGTCGGCGTGGGCGACGAGCAGGACGGGCGCCTGGCCCAGCAGCGTCTGGGCGCTGCGTCCGCGGGGGAACGACGCCGGCCGCAGGTCGATCGCGCAGCCGGCGGCGAGTAGCGCCCGCGCCCCAGGACCACGCAGGCGAACCGACGTCCGCTGCGCGGAGACGTCGACGGCCGTGCCGCCGGCGGGGGCCGCGGCCGCGTCGAGGCGGCGCTCCCACTCGTCCGGCCGGGCCGTCGCCGACGCAAGCAGCCACTCGTCGGGGCCGAGGCGCACGGCGAGCCCGTCGGGCAGCGGTGTCCAGCTCTCGGGCCGCATCGGGAGGGCGCCGCCGGCCGCGTCGGCGACGGCGTCGACCCCGGACGGGTCGATCCGCAGGTCGGCGGCCGCGACCGGGTCGTCGAGCTCGAGGCGGACCGGCCCCGTGACCGAGGCGAGCAGCTCGCGGCGGCTCTCGAGCGGGTGCGTGATCGGGAGCGTGTCAGCCATCGCGGCGGGCTCCTTCGGGGTCGACGAGGACGGTGGGCCCGATGCGGGCGGGCACCAGCTCGCCCGCGACGGGCACGTGGACGGTCTCGCCGACGCGGTCGCGGCCGCCCTTGACGAGCGCGAGCGCGAACGGCCGCCCGAGCTCGGCACTGCGGTAGCTGGAGGTGACGTGCCCGAGCATCGGCACCGGCGGGGCGGGCAGCCGGCCGTCGGCCCGGAGCTCGACGATCTGCGAGCCCTCGGGCAGCAGCGTCGCCGCGTCGTCGGGCAGCAGGGAGACCAGCTGCTTGCGCGCCGGGTCCCGGTTGGCCGGGCGGGCGAACGAGCGCTTGCCGACGAAGTCGGGCTTCTTCGTCGAGACCGCCCAGCTCATCCCCAGGTCGTGGGGCGTGACGGTGCCGTCGGTGTCCTGCCCGATGATCGGGTAGCCCTTCTCGGCCCGCAGGACGTGCATCGTCTCGGTGCCGTAGGGCGTGATGCCGTAGCGCTCCCCCGCGGCCACCAGCCGGTCCCACACCGCCGGCGCGTGCCACGCGCTGACGTGCACCTCGTAGGCCAGCTCGCCGGAGAACGAGATGCGCGCGACGCGCACCGGCGTCCCGTCCAGGACGGTGTCGCGCCAGGTCATGAAGCCGAACGCGTCGTTCGAGACGTCGAGGTCACCGAACACCGCACCGACGACGTCGCGGGACCGCGGGCCGGCGACGGCCATGATCGACCAGTGGTCGGTGACCGAGGTCAGGCGCACCCGCAGGTCGGTCCACTCGGTCTGGAGCCACTCCTCCATCGCGTCGAGCACCGCGGCGGCGTTGCCGGTGGTGGTCGTGACGAGGAAGCGGTCGTCGGCCAGGCGCAGCACCGTGCCGTCGTCGCGCACCATGCCGTCGTTGCCGCACACGACGCCGTAGCGCACGCGGCCGACCTTCAGGCTGGACATCATGTTCGTGTAGAGCCGGTCGAGCAGCTCCCCGGCGTCCGGGCCGCGGACGTCGATGCACCCGAGCGTCGAGGCGTCCATGATCCCGACGCCGCCGCGCACCGCCGCGCACTCGCGCAGCACCGCGGCGGTCATGTCCTCGCCGGCCCGCGGGTAGTACCGCGCGCGCTGCCACTGCCCGACGGCCTCGAACTCCGCGCCGGCCGCGACGTGCCAGCCGTGCAGGGGCGTCGTGCGCACCGGGTCGAAGAGGTCGCCCCGCTCGCGCCCGGCGAGCGCCGCGAAGGCGACCGGCGTGTACGGCGGGCGGAACGTCGTCGGCCCGAGCTCCGCGAGCGGGCGGCCGGTGAGCTCCGCGATGATCCCGACGGCCAGTACCCCGGACGTCTTGCCCTGGTCGTGCGCGGTGCCGATGGTCGTGTAGCGCTTGACGTGCTCGGGGTGGGTCATCCCGGCGGCGACGGCCCGCGCCACGTCGGCGACGGTGGCGTCGCGCGCGGCGTCGACGAACTGGCGGGCCGGGTCGCCCTCGGCGCGCCAGAGGACCCGCGGCGGCGCCGCCTCCTCCGCCGGCGCCGTCGGCGCGTCGGGCCCGCCGGCCTCGCGCAGGACGTCGGCCAGCGCGAGCGTGCCGTTGGCCGCGCCGACCACCTCGACGCCGTCCAGGCGCTCGGCCGGGCGGTAGGCGCCGATGCCGGCGTCGTAGGCCAGGCGGCCGCCCACATGGCTGAACAGGTGGGCGGTCGGGGTCCAGCCCCCGGAGAGCAGCAGCAGGTCGCAGGGGACCTCCTCGTCACCCACGACCGCCGCGGTGACGTGCTCCTCGCCGCGGGTGCCGCGCACCGTCGCGCCGGTGGTGATCCCGATCGAGCGCTCGGCGCAGCGCCGGGCCCACGCGGCCGGGGCCTCGTCGCGGGCGTCGACCACCCGCACGGCCGCGCCCGCGTCGCGCAGGTCGACCGCGGCGGCGTAGGCGGAGTCGTTGGTGGTCGCCACGACGACCTCGCGCCCGGCGAGCACGCCGTGGCGGTGCAGCAGGTCGCGCGCGGCCGAGGCCAGCACGACCCCGGGCCGGTCGCCGTCCTCGATGACGTACGGCCGCTCGATCGCCCCGGCCGCGATCACGACCCGGGCGGCGCGGACGCGGTGCACGCGCTGCCGGGTGCGGCCGTCGGTGCAGCGCTCGAGGGCGAGGACGAAGCCGTCGTCGTGGTGGCCGAACGCGGTGGTCCGCTGGAGGTGCGTGACGGTCGGGGAGGCGGCGAGCGCGGCGACGACGTCGTCGACCCACGCGAGCGCGGGGCGGCCGTCGATCACCTCGGTGCCGGTGAGGCTGCCCCCGGGCGCGGGCCGGTCGTCGAGGAGCACGACGTCCTCGCCGCGGCGCGCGGCGTCCCGCGCGGCGACCAGCCCGGCCGGGCCGGCGCCGACCACCACGACGTCGGTGTGCCGGTGGCGGCGGTCGTAGCGGGCGTGGTCGGCGACCTGCGAGAGCCGGCCCTGCCCGTTGACCCCGCGCACGACGAGCCCGTCGACGGCCTCGACCGTCGTGGCCTGCAGCATCGGCTCCGGGAAGGGCTCCTCGACCTGGATCAGCCCGGTGGGCTCCTCGGTCCAGGAGCCGGTGATGCCGCGGGGCCGTCCGAGCTTGACGCTCGTCGTCGCGGGCCGGGCGTCGTGGGCGAGCAGCACCGAGGCGACGGTGTCGCCGGGGTGCCCGGTGTACGCGACACCATCGACGGTGATGGTCACCGTGCGGGTGCGGTCGATGCGGCCGTATCCGTCGACGCGGCTCATGACGTCAGCTCCGTGCTCATCCGGGGGGTGCCGAGGAAGCGGTGGGTGCGGGTGTCGCGGACCGCGGTGAACCAGCGCCGGCACCCCGCGGTGTGGACCCAGCGCTCGGTGAACGGCCCCTTGGGGTTGTCGCGGAAGAACACGAAGCGGGCCCAGGCCTCGTCGTCGAGCGCCGACGGGTCGGCCGGGTAGGGCACGTGGGCCTGGCCGCCGTAGGAGAACTCGATCTCCTCGCGGGGGCCGCACCAGGGGCAGGTGATCAGCTGCATCTCGGACCTCCTAGTGCGCCACGGCCGCGGCGCCGTGCTCGTCGACGAGCGCCCCGGTGGTGAAGCGGTCGAGCCCGAACGGCGCGACCAGCGGGTGGGGACGGCCGTGGGCGACGGTGTCGGCGAACGCCCATCCGATGCCGGGCGTGGCCTTGAAGCCGCCGGTGCCCCAGCCGCAGTTGAGGAAGACGTTCTCGTAGGGCGTGTGCCCGACGATCGGGCTCGCGTCCGGCGTGACGTCGACGATCCCGGCCCAGCTGCGCAGCAGGTGGGCGCGGGCGAACACGGGGAAGAGCTCCACCGCGGCGGCCATCTGCCGCTCGATGACGTGGAACGCGCCGCGCTGGCCGTAGCCGTTGTAGCCGTCCACGCCGGCGCCCATCACCAGCTCGCCCTTGTGCGCCTGCGACACGTACACGTGCACGGCGTTGGACATGACGATCGTCGGGTGCACGGGCTCGAGGAGCTCGGAGACCAGGGCCTGCAGCGGGTGCGACTGCAGCGGCGCGGGCACGCCGAGCATGTCGAGCAGCACCGACGTGTGCCCCGCGGCGCACAGCGCGACGGTGCCGGCGGCGATGTCGCCGCGGGTGGTGCGCACGCCGGTGACGCGGTCGCCGTCGGTGCTGAAGCCGGTGACCTCGCAGTCCTCGACGATGTCGATGCCGGCCTCGTCGGCGCGGCGCGCGAAGCCCCAGGCGACGTAGTCGTGCTTGGCGATGCCCGCGCGCGGCTGGAACGTCGCGCCCGCTACCGGGTAGCGGATGTCGGCCGAGACGTTGACGATCGGGCAGACCTTCGCCACCTCGTCGGGGCCGAGCCACTCGGCGTCGATGCCGTTGAGCTTGTTGGCCTCCACCCGGCGCACGGAATCGCGCACGTCCTGCTCGGTGTGCGCGAGGTTGAGCACGCCGCGCTGGCTGAACAGGATCGGGTAGCCGAGGTCGTCCTCGAGCCCCTCCCAGAGCTGGAGGGCCCGGTCGTAGATGCCCGCCGACTCGTCCCACAGGTAGTTGGAGCGGATCAGCGTGGTGTTGCGGGCCATGTTGCCGCCGGCGAGCCAGCCCTTCTCGAGCACGGCGACGTCGGTGATGCCCAGCTTCGCCAGGTAGTGCGCGGTGGCCAGCCCGTGCCCGCCGCCACCGACGATGACGACGTCGTAGGAGCGGTTCGGCTCCGTCGCGGTCCAGAGGCGGTCCGGGTGCTCCGGCAGGTGCGCGCCGGGCGGGGTGGGCGTCATACCGGCAGCTCCGGGTAGAGGGGGTGGCGGTCGGCGAGGACGGCGACGCGGTCGGCGAGGAGGTCGAGCTCGTCCTCGGTGACGGCCGGGCGCAGGGCGCGGGCGATGACGTCGGCGACCTCGGCGAAGTCGTCGGCGCCGAAGCCGCGGGTGGCGAGCGCGGCGGTGCCGATGCGGACGCCGGAGCTGACCATCGGCGGGCGCGGGTCGAACGGGACGGCGTTGCGGTTGACCGTCACCCCGACGCGGTGCAGGCGGTCCTCGGCCTGCCGGCCGTCGAGGTCCGAGTCCCGCAGGTCGACGAGGACGAGGTGGACGTCGGTGCCACCGGAGACCACGCCGACGCCGTCGGCGATGAGGCGGACGGCCAGGAGGCGGGCGCCGTCCAGGGTCCGCTGCTGGCGCTCCCGGAACGCCGGGGTGCCCGCGAGCCCGAAGGCCACGGCCTTGGCCGCGATGACGTGCTCGAGCGGGCCGCCCTGCTGGCCGGGGAAGACCGCCGAGTTGACCTTCTTGGCGATCGCGGGGTCCGACGTCAGCACGAAACCGCCGCGGGGGCCGCCGAGCGTCTTGTGCGTCGTCGAGGTGACGACGTGGGCGTGCGGCACCGGCGAGGGGTGCAGGCCCGCGGCCACCAGGCCCGCGAAGTGCGCCATGTCGACGAGCAGATGGGCCCCGACCTCGTCGGCGATCGCGCGGAACGCGGCGAAGTCGAGCTGCCGCGGGTAGGCCGACCAGCCCGCGACGATCATCGCCGGCCGGTGCTCGCGGGCCAGGCGGGCGACCTCGTCCATGTCGACGCGGTGGTCGTCGGGGCGCACGTGGTAGGCGACCGCGTCGTAGAGACGGCCGGAGAAGTTGAGGTGCATGCCGTGGGTCAGGTGGCCGCCGTGCGCGAGCGCCAGCCCCAGGATCGTGTCGCCGGGCCGGAGCAGGGCGGCCATCACCGCGGCGTTGGCCTGGGCGCCCGAGTGCGGCTGCACGTTGGCGTGGGCGGCGCCGAAGAGGTCCGTGACCCGGTCGATCGCCAGCTGCTCGACGACGTCGACGTGCTCGCAGCCGCCGTAGTAGCGCCGCCCGGGGTAGCCCTCGGCGTACTTGTTGGTGAGCACCGAGCCCTGGGCGGCCATCACCGCGGCCGGCGCGACGTTCTCGCTGGCGATCATCTCGAGCGTCCGGCGCTGGCGGTCGAGCTCGCGGGTGACCTGGGCGTGGACCTCGGGGTCGACCTCGGCGAGGGACCGGTCGAGGAGCGCCGGGTCGGAGATGGCCGTGATCGTCATGCGGCGATCCTCTTGGTAGCCGACTGATATATCTGACGTCGAGGACTGTAGACACCAGAGCCGAGCAGGGTCAACACTCGAGGGCACCCGACGAGCGAGGAGGCCAGGAGATGGGGACGCGCGACGACATGGGCCTGCTGGACCGCCAGCTGGCCGCCCGGCTCCGCCGCGAGCGGGTCGGGCTGACCATCCCCGACCGCCACCGTGCCGAGGCGGCGGCGATCGCCCGGCGCCACGGCTACGAACTGCACGTCGCCGACGTCGCCGAGCCGGGCTGCGTGTGGGCGGAGTTCCGCCCGACCTGAGCGGGTCGTGGACGCGCCGGGAACGCCCGGGCAGGATGCGGACATCGCCACCGGAGCCCAGCACCTGCAGGACCTTGCGCGGCTGCGGCGTGTCCGCGACCGGATCGACCGCGAGTACACCCGGCCGCTCGACGTCGAGGCGCTGGCGCGTGGGGTGCACTGGTCGGCCGGGCACCTCAGCCGGGCGTTCCGCCGGGCCTACGGCGAGTCGCCCTACAGCTACCTCATGACCCGCCGCGTCGAGCGGGCGATGGCGTTGCTGCGGCGCGGCGACATGAGCGTCACCGAGGTCTGCTTCGCCGTCGGGTCGTCGTCGCTGGGCACGTTCACCACGCGCTTCACCGAGCTCGTCGGCGTCTCACCGGGCGTCTACCGCAAGGAGCACGCCGGGCCGGGCCCGGGCATGCCGCCGTGCGTCGCCAAGCAGGTCACCCGACCGGTCAGGAATCGAGAAGTCCGGGCCGCCGGCACGCCCCTAGCGTGAGCCGCATGAGCACCGACCTCACCATCCACCAGGCCTTCCTCCCCCACACCGACAACGACGCCTCGCTCGCCTTCTACCGCGACACCCTGGGCTTCGAGGTCCGCAACGACGTCGAGTGGAACGGGCTGCACTGGCTCACCGTCGGGCCGCCCGACCAGCCCGGCACCTCGATCGTGCTCTACCCGCCGTCGGCCCAGCCGGGGCTGACCGACGAGGAGCGGCAGACCGTCGCCGAGCTGATGGCCAAGGGGACCTTCGCGTCGATCAACCTCGCCACCCGTGACCTCGACGGCACGTTCGAGCGCGTGGCGGCCGGCGACGCGGAGGTCGTCCAGGAGCCCACCGAGCAGCCGTGGGGCATCCGCGACGCCGCCTTCCGCGACCCCGCGGGCAGCATGATCCGCATCTTCGAGGTGAAGTGACCGACCCCGCCGCCAGGACGGAGACCCGATGAGCACGGCCACGGAGCCGGACGCGCCCACCCTGCACGCCGCGGACGGCCACGACCTCCTGCGCGTGCGGGGCGCCCGCGAGAACAACCTCAAGGACGTGGACGTCGCGCTGCCCAAGCGGCGGCTGACCGTGTTCACGGGCGTGTCCGGCTCGGGCAAGAGCTCGCTGGTGTTCTCGACGATCGCCGCCGAGTCGCAGCGGATGATCAACGAGACGTACAGCACCTTCATCCAGGGCTTCATGCCGACCATGGACCGCCCCGACGTCGACGTCCTCGACGGGCTGACCACGGCCATCGTCGTCGGGCAGGAGCGGATGGGCGGTGACGTGCGCTCGACCGTCGGCACCGCGACCGACACCGGTGCGATGCTGCGCGTCCTGTTCAGCCGCCTCGGCCGACCGCACATCGGCGGGCCGCAGGCCTTCTCGTTCAACGTCGCGTCGATCAGCGGCGCCGGGGCGGTCACGCTGACCAAGGGCGGGCGGGAGACGAAGGAACGCCGCGAGTTCAGCATCACCGGGGGCATGTGCCCGCGGTGCGAGGGCCGAGGCACGGCGTCGGACTTCGACCTCACCGCGCTCTACGACGACAGCAAGTCGATCAACGACGGCGCCATCACCATCCCCGGCATGAGCATGGACGGCTGGTTCGGCCGCATCCTGCGCGGCACCGGCTTCTTCGACCCGGACACGCCCATCCGGGACTTCACCCGCAAGCAGCTCGACGATCTGCTCTACCGGGAGCCGACCAAGCTCAAGATCGACGGCATCAACCTGACCTACACGGGGCTGATCCCGCAGATCCAGAAGTCGATGCTGTCGAAGGACCCGGAGGCGATGCAGCCGCACATCCGGGCGTTCGTCGAGCGCGCGGTCGTCTTCGCCTCCTGCCCCGAGTGCGGCGGGACGCGCCTGTCCGAGGCGGCGCGCTCCTCGCTGATCGCGGGGCGGCACATCGGCGAGGTCTCGGCGATGCAGATCAGCGACCTCGCCGAGTGGGTCCGGGGGCTGGACGAGCCGTCCGTGGGTCCGCTGCTCGAGTCGCTGTCGGCGACCCTGGACTCCTTCGTCGAGATCGGCCTGGGCTACCTGTCGCTCGACCGCCCGGCCGGCACGCTCTCGGGCGGCGAGGCGCAGCGCACGAAGATGATCCGCCACCTCGGCTCGGCGCTCACCGACGTCACGTACGTCTTCGACGAGCCCACCATCGGCCTGCACCCGCACGACATCGACCGCATGAACACCCTGCTGCTGCGGCTGCGGGACAAGGGCAACACCGTGCTGGTCGTCGAGCACAAGCCCGAGACGATCGCCATCGCCGACCACGTGGTCGACCTCGGCCCGCGCGCCGGCGCGGCGGGCGGCGAGATCGTCTACGAGGGTTCGCTGGACGGCCTGCGCCGCAGCGGCACGCTCACCGGACGCCACCTCGACGACCGGGCGACGCTCAAGGCGGAGGTCCGCACGCCGACCGGCGCGCTGGAGGTGCGCGGCGCCGACACCCACAACCTGCAGGGCGTCGACGTCGACATCCCGCTCGGCGTGCTCGTCGCGATCACCGGCGTCGCCGGGTCGGGGAAGAGCTCCCTGATCCACGGGTCGGTGGCGTCGCGCGAGGGTGTCGTGGTCGTCGACCAGGCCCCCATCAAGGGCTCGCGGCGCAGCAACCCCGCGACGTACACCGGTCTGCTCGAGCCCGTCCGCAAGGCGTTCGCCAAGGCCAACGGGGTCAAGCCCGCCCTGTTCAGCGCCAACTCCGAGGGCGCGTGCCCCAACTGCAACGGCGCCGGGGTGATCTACACCGACCTCGGCATCATGGCCGGGGTCTCGACGGTGTGCGAGGTCTGCGAGGGCCGACGGTTCGACGCCGCCGTGCTCGAGTACCGCCTCGGCGGGCAGGACATCAGCGAGGTGCTCGCGATGTCGGTCGACACCGCCGCCGCCTTCTTCGGCAGCGGCGAGGCGCGGACGCCGGCGGCCCACCGGATCCTCGAGCGGCTCGCCGACGTGGGGCTCGGGTACCTGACGCTCGGCCAGCCCCTGACGACATTGTCCGGCGGCGAGCGCCAGCGGCTCAAGCTCGCGGTGCAGATGGGCGAGTCGGGCGAGGTCTACGTGCTCGACGAGCCGACCACCGGCCTGCACCTCGCCGACGTCGAGCAGCTGCTCGCGCTGCTGGACCGCCTCGTGGACGCCGGCCGGTCGGTGATCGTCATCGAGCACCACCAGGCGGTGATGGCCCACGCCGACCGGATCATCGACCTCGGCCCCGGCGCCGGCCACGACGGCGGCCGGGTGGTGTTCGAGGGGACCCCGGCCGAGCTCGTCGCCGCCCGGTCGACGCTGACCGGGCAGCACCTCGCGACCTACGTGGGGGTCTGAACCAGCAGCGGGACCTCCATCTCCGCCGCGGTCACCGAGCCGTGCTGGCCGGGCAGGCGCGAGAGCACCGCCTCGGCCTCGGAGCGCACCACGGCGGCGGTATCGCGCAGGGCCACGACGACGTCGGGCACGCGGGACAGGAGGCCGTGGCCGACCGGGCCGAACCAGCCCCGCGCGACGGCCTCCTCACCCGGCAGCACCCAGGCGTCGTCGCCGAGCACCGCGGACCAGGTGGCGAGGACGTCGGCGGCGGCGCCCTCCTGCGCGTAGACCAGGCGGGCCCGCGGGTCGCCGCCCAGGAGCGCGACCCCGGCGCGCAGGTCGGGGTCGGTGTCGGCGTCGTGGCGGCGGTCGACGGTGACCATGCCGTGGTCGGCGGTGACGGCGAGCAGCGCGCCGTCCGGGAGCTCGGCGGCGAGCTGCTCGACGAGCCGGTCGATCTGCCGGAGCTGCCAGCGCCAGGCCCGCGAGCCGGGGCCGCGCAGGTGCCCGAGCTGGTCGAGGTCGGCGTGGTAGGCGTAGACCAGCTGGCGGCCGGGGCGGGCGAGGGCGTCGAGCAGCTCGTCGGCGAGGTCACCGAAGGCGCCGACCCCGCGGTAGCGGGCGCCGCGCAGCGCCGAGCGGGTCAGGCCGGACTCGCGGAAGGCGCGGTCGGACACGACGGTCGACGCCACGTCGTCGGCGGCGGCCCGCTCGAACACCGTCGCCCGCGACTGCACGGTCTCCGGGACGAGCGTCTTCCGCGCGTCGTGCCCGTCGGCGGTCCAGGTCAGCGCGTCGAGCAGGCTCCCGTCGACGCGGAACCGGACCCCGATCGTGCCGTGGGCCCCGGGCGGCAGGCCGGTGCCCAGCGTGGTGACGCTGATCGGGGTACTGCTCGGGAAACCGACGGTCAGCGGCCCGGCCTCGGCCATGGCCGCGAGGAACGGGGCGTCGGCGGCGTGGTCGTGCAGGAGGGCGTGCCCCAGCCCGTCGACGAGCAGCAGCGCCGCGGCGCGCGCGGGCGGCAGCGCGAAGGCGCCGCCGGTGCCGGACACGCTCGCCAGCAGCGAGGGCAGGACGTCCGGCAGACCGGGCCGGTCGGGACGGGGCAGCACGGGGTCCACAGCGTCCGGGGCCACCTACGCATTCTCGCGGATGCCGCGCCACGGCGGGCCGCGAAGATACGTACGACCGTTCGAGTGAATGACGATGGCGATCTCGTCTACGCAGTGTCACCGTCATGGCTCTCGGCGACCGAAGGAGGCCACCATGTCCGTCGAGGCACCCGTCCGACCCACTCCCACGCCGACCCCGACGCGACCCCGGCGGACCGGCCACGTCCACGACCGGTCGTGCTGGTGGGACGTCCTCGCGTGCCGCTGGGCCGGACCCGCGCATCCGGCGCCGCCGGTCACCGTCCGGCGCTGAGCACGCCGCCGGGACCGGACGGGAAGAGGTACCGGTCGGCGACGAGGGCCAGCACCCGCCGCGCGAGGTGCGGCTCGGCGGCGACGCCGGCCGGGACCGCGTCCCCGGCGTGGGCGTAGGCGCGCCCGGCCAGCTCCTCGAGGAGCTCGGTGACCGGGCCGTCCCGCGGCCCGGTGAGCCGGGTCAGCCGCGCGACGCCCGGGCCGCCGAAGGTGCGCTCGGCGTACTCCGGGAAGACGCCGGCCAGGAACAGCGCGCCGTCGCCGATCCGTCGCCACACCCCCGGCTGCTGGTCGGCGGGCACCGCGGCCAGCAGACCCGCGAGCGCCGGCAGGTCGAGCTCGTCCCACCGCTGCCGTCGGGCGCCCTGCTCGTCGCGCCGCCACACCACGCCCGAGGCCAACCGGGAGTAGGAGGCGAGCAGCTCGACGAGGAAGAAGCGGTGCGCGGGCTCCGCGGCGAAGGCGGCGAGCCACGGCCCGTCGAAGATCGGCACCCGCGACCGCGGCGCCGTCCGGTCGGGGGCGTGCAGGCGACCGACCAGCGCTCCGGCGGTGCGGTGCACGGCGGCGGCGAACACGAGGAACGGGCTGACGTGCCGGAAGCGTTCGCGGTCGTCCCGCTGCGAGGCGAGGACGGCGTCGGCGACCGCGGGTCGGTCGAGCAGGTCGAGGACCAGCTCCGGGTGCCGGCGCAGCGCCGGCACCCGGTCGGCCTCCCCGTCGGCGAGGGCCAGCAGGTCGCAGTCGGTCAGGTGCTCGCCGTAGCGGCGCCCGACGGTCTCGCGCTCGTCCATCCCCTCACTGTCCCCTCCGTCAGGCGGAGCGGCGCATGCTCAGGGCGAGACCGATGTCCATGGCGCCGCGGAACAGGAAGCCCAGCGCGATCATGATCGCGAGGAGGCCGACCGCCGTGCCGGGCGAGACGAGCAGGATGAACGCGACGATGATGCTCAGCACGCCGAGCGCGATGTTCCAGACGCGGTGGCCGCTCTGGGAGAAGCCCACGAGCAGGTCGTGCACCCCGGCGATGACGAACCACAGGATGAGGCCCCAGACGAGCACGAGGATGCCGCCGCCGGGCTGGAACAGCACCAGGATGCCGGCCACGAGCGCGAGCACCCCGAACGCGGCGAGCCACCCGCGTCCCGTCGAGCCGGTCTCGGCGCGCCAGGCGACGCCGATCTCCAGGGCGCCCTGGACGATCAGGCCGATGCCGAGGACGAACGCCGCGGTGAGGATGGTCAGGCCGGGGAAGAACAGCGCGACCACCCCGACCAGGATCCCGAGGATCCCGGACGCCAGGACCCAGCCCCAGCCACTCTCCGCACGGCGAACCCCCGGTCCTCCGACTGCGCTGGTCATGTCCACGCTCCCCTCGCCCGTCCGTTTGCGGAACATCGAATCGCCGTGATCGCCCCGTGTCGAGGGGGCGCGCTTGACCGGCCTGTTGCGATGCGGTCATGACCGACCCGTTGCTCGACCCGACCGTCGCCGTGGACGCCCACGCCGGCGAGCGGCTCGCGACCGAACCGATCATCTGGCTGGGCACGGTGGACGGGGACGGGCGGCCGCACACCGTCCCGGTGTGGTTCGCGTGGGCGGACCCGGTCCTCACGGTCTTCAGCCGCCCCGACACCGCCAAGGTCGGCCACCTGCGGGTCCACGCCGAGGTCAGCGTCGCGCTCGACACGGCCGGTCAGGGCGCCGACGTCGTCACCGGTGGCGGGCGAGCGCGGCTGTCGGAGCTCGGCGAGGTCGACGACGCCCTCGACGCGTTCGGTCGCAAGTACGCGCCGTTGCTCGGCGACCAGCCGCTCGACGCGTGGCTGATGACGTTCTCGACGCCGATCGTCGTCGTGCTGGACCGGCTCGTCGCCTGGCGCGGCACGTCCGCCGGTCTCGAGTACCGGTCGCTACCGTCCCGCGGGTGATCCGCCGGACCGTGCTCCTCGGAGGCCTCGGAGCGGCGGCGTCGGTGCTCGTGGGCTGCACGACCACCTCGACACCGCCGGCGCCGGCCCCGTCGCCCCCCGATCCCGGACCCGCTCTCGACGATCTCGAGCGGCGCTCCGGCCGGCGGATCGGGCTGGTCGCGCTGGACACCGGCACCGGCCGCGCCGTGCGGCACCGCGCCGACGAGCGGGTGCTGATGTGCTCGACGGCCAAGGTGCTGGTGGTCGCCGCGGTGCTGCGGCGGCGACTCGACGACCCGGGACTGCTCGAGCGCACGGTCCGCTACACCCGGGCCGACCTGCTGGAGTACGCGCCGACGACGTCGCGTTCCGTGGACACCGGGATGACCGTCGCGGCCCTCTGCGAGGCGGCGATCACGGTCAGCGACAACACCGCCGTCAACCTCCTCACCGGCCTCCTGGGCGGCCCGGCGGCGAGCACCGCGTTCGTGCGCACGCTCCCCGACGCCGTGACGCGCCTCGACCGGCTCGAGCCGGAGCTCAACGAGACCGCGCCGGGCGACGAGCGGGACACGAGCACCCCACAGCAGATGGTCGCCGATCTGCAGGCCCTGGTGCTCGGGCCGGCGCTCGACCCTGCGGGGCGGGACCTGCTGACCGGCTGGATGGTCGCGACCACCACCGGCACCCGCCAGATCCGAGCGGGCCTGCCGCCCGGGTGGCGGGTGGGCGACAAGACCGGCTCGGGCGCGCAGGGTGAGAGCCACGACGTCGCCGTCGCCTGGCCGCCGGGACGGCCGCCGCTGGTCCTCGCGGTGTACACCACCCCGACCGACCCGGCGAGCACCAACGGCCGCGAGACCATCGCGGAGGCGACGCGTCTCGCGCTGGGTGGGCTGTAGGCCGGGTGTCACCGCGCGCTGCCGCCCGGCGTCATCGTCGAGGACGATGCTGCCGGTGGTGGGAGGTGCCTCGTGGAGTACACGGTGAGCCGGGACGTCGACGCCGGGAGCGACCGCGTCTGGGCGGTGATCGCGGACGTCGAACGGATGCCGACCTGGACGTCGTCGATGCGCCGGGTGCGGCTCGTGGACGGGACGACGCTCGCGGTGGGAGGCCGGGTCCGGATCGAGCAACCGCGGCTCCCGCCGGCGACGTGGCAGGTCACGGAGCTCGAGCCCGGCCGGTCCTACACGTGGGAGTCGCCCGCCCCGGGTCTGTACAGCACGGCGTGGCACACGATCGACCCCCTCGGCGAGGGCCGGAGCCGCATCACGCTGGGGTTCCGGCAGACGGGTCCCCTCGCCGTCGTGGGTGTGCTCATGGGTCGGCTGATCCGCGGCTACGTGGACACCGAGATCGCGGGCGTCGTGGCGGAGTCGACGCGCTGACCCGCCCCGCCGGACCTGTCGGGGTCAGAACGGTGGTGGGTCGTCGGCCGGGTGGGCGGCGGGTGCGGTGACCTCGAGCTCGGCGAGCCCTGTGCGGCGGAGGTAGCGGGCGCGCCAGTCGGGGTGGTCGTCGTCGGCCCAGGCGGGCCCGTCGTCGGGCAGGGGGCGGGGTGCGGAGGCGGGTCGGGGCGCGACCGGCTCGACGAGGATCTTTCTCGGTCTCGTGGTGTGGGCGATGCCGGCGCGGGTGCGCCACCGGAAGAGACCCGGTGCGGGTTGGTGGACCGTCCAGCCGCCGTGGTGTTTGGCGCGGTGGTGGTGGCGGTCCAGGACCCCGAGGTTCCAGTCCAGGCTGGGCCCACCCCACGCGTGGTCGACCGTGTGGTCCAGATCCGAGGCCTGCGCGCGGCGGCGGCAGGCGGGGGCGACGCAGCAGCGGTCGCGGACCCGGGTCCAGCGGTCGATCTCGACCCGCGGCCGCCGGCGGGAGAAGTCGGCCGCGGTCGCCGCCGGCGGTCCGCCCTCGCGGGGTAGCTCGGCCAGCCTGGCCTGGAGCTCGACCAGCAACGCCGCCCACCGACCGTGGTCGGCCGGGTGCAGGGCAGCGAGCAGTGTCGTCGGAACGTGGAGTTCGACGATCGCCCGGCACTCGCTTCCCCGTGGCCCTGGTCGGGCGCGGGGGTGGGCTGGTCGTCGCCGGGCCAGCAGGACGTGTTGCAACCGGCCCTGGTCGTCAGTGCACACCACCCGCCACTCCCCGAGGCGGTGACGCTCGAGGAGCTGGCGGGCGTGCCGGGCGAGGACGATGCCGTAGCCGGGCACCTGGCCGGGCAGGTCATCCAGACCCAGCGCCGTGCTCAGCCGCAGCCGCAGCTCCCCGACCCCGGCGCGCACCCGGCCAGGCCCGGGCTCGGCTCCGTCGAGCAAACGCGGGAACGGCTCGGGCTCCCCGAGAAGACCTGGGAGGTCGAGCAGACCCTGCCCGGGACCTGCGCCCTCGCCGCTGTCGCCGTGGTCGGAGCCGCCCGATCGCTGTGAGGGCTCGGGCTCCGGCTCGCCGCCGCCCAGTCGATCGTTCGGTCGTCCGCTGCCGCCGGGGCCGCCATCGCTGGGTCCGCCGTTGCTGGGTCCGCCGTTGCTGGGTCCGCCATCGCTGGGTCCGCCATCGCTGGGTCCGCCATCGCCCGGGCCGCCGTCGGGGCCGCCATCGCTCGGTCCCTCGGGGCCGGGGTCGTCGGGACCGGGGTCGTCGCCGGGGGCGTGGTACTCCGCCGCCAGCAGGACCGCCACCGCGCGGTCGTCGAGGCCGGCCAGGGAGCCGTCGAGCAGCCGCTCCGCGACCTCCTTGCGCAGGACACCGATCGGGGTCAGCACCCCCAGCCCGCGCACCGCCGCGGCCAGGGCGTCGACCCGGTCACGCATCGCCAACCCCGACGTCGCCGCCACATCCACCAGCGACAAGGTCGCCGTGCCCGACGGGTTGGCCTGCAGGATCAACCGCCCGTTGCGCCGCGCCTTGGCTTCTCGGCGGGCGGCCCAGTCCGGGTCGAGCTCGATGACCACCTGCTCGATGCGGTCGATCAGCTCCCCGATCGGCAGGCTCGCCGCCACCGGCAGCAGCACCTCGGCCACGTGGCGGGCCAGGTCGTCGGGCACATCCCGGGTCCACTCACACAACCGCGACGCCCGCACCACATCCAGCCGGCCCTCCCACACCGCCTCACCGACCGCGGGGAGGCGCACCTCGAGATCGTCGGCCAGCCCGAGCTTGCGGGCGGCCATCGACCGCGACCAGCACAGCACCGCCGCGACCTCGTCGCCGGAGAACTCGTCGTAGCCCGAGTACCGCTCGGTCGAGCCGGCACGCGCCCGCCCCAGGTGGTGCATCGCCGTCAACGTCCGCGCCTCGACCCGCGCCTGCTGACGAGCACACGCGCGCAGGAACGCTGCCAGGTCCTCGCCCGACAGCGCCGCCGCCGACAGCTCCTCCAACACCGCGTCGAGCTCCGGACCCGGACCCAGACCGTCCAGGACCGCAGCCACCGCGAGGCGCTGATCCTGGCCGATGCTCACGAACAGGACGCTAGCCCCGACCCCCGACAGTCCCGGCCCGAGAACGGCCCGATCAGGACCGACGAAGGTCACGGAACGGTAACTGTTCCCAGCTCCAGGGTCAGGTACATGCTGTTCGGGTCGTCGCGGTAGTCGCCGAAGGGCGGGCAGGGCACGAAGCCGTGCCGGGCGTAGAGGCGACGGGCCGGGGCGAAGTGGTCGGACGAGCCGGTCTCCAGGCTCAACCGCCGGTAGCCGCGCCGGGACGCCTCCGCGACGACGTGCCGGACCAGCGCCGACCCCACGCCGAAGCCCTGGTACGCGGTCGTCGTCCGCATCGACTTGTCTCCCCGTGGGAGGGGTCGAGCTCGCGCAGCGCACCGAACCCCAGCAGGACGTGGTCGTCCCACACCGTCCAGAAGGTCACGTCGGACCGGCGCAGCGCCTCGAGGCCGAGGGCGTGGGTGCTCTCCGGCGGGGACGACGCGCGCATGTCGTCGAGGTGCTCGGCGAGCAGCGCCGCGACCTCCGGTCCCGCGAGGTCGTCGACGACGATCGCCAGCCCGCTCACGACACGGGCGCCAGCCGCGGCCGCTTGGCGACGCGGTCGTCGCCCGTGCTGCGGCCCTGCGCCCGACGCTGCACCCACGGCCACAGGTACTCGCGCGCCCAGCGGGCGTCCTCCAGCCGGCGGTGACGCCACGTCGTCGACGGGGCCGGCGGCCAGGGCGCGTGCCAGTCGACATCCGGCGGCAGGCCGAGGACCTCGCAGACGCGCGCGGCGACGCGGGCGTGGCCGCCCGGGTTGAGGTGCAGACGGTCGTCGGCGCGGGCGCGCATGTCGGACAGCGGCGGCATCACCCACAGGTCGACGAGGTAGGCGCTCTGGCGGTGGGCGATCTCGCGGATGTGGTCGTTCATCGAGGCGAGGCGCTTGCCGATGAGGTTGAGCAGCGGGCTCTCGCGGGTGTCGAAGCCGGTGAACACGAGCACGTCGGCCCCGGTGGCGCGCAGGGTGGCGACGGCGCCCTCGAGCCGCTCGGCCAGCGCGTCGGGGTCGGCACTCGGGCGCAGGAGGTCGTTGCCAGCGGCGCAGACGCTGACGAGGTCGGGCGCCATCGCGACCGCCTCGGGCACCTGGGTGCGCACGATCCGGTCGAGCAGCAGCCCGCGCACGGCGAGGTTGGCGTAGCGGAACCCCGGGTCCTCGCGGGCCAGCACGTCGGCGAGCCGGTCGGCCCACCCGCGCTCCTGCCCCGTCGCGGGGTCCGGGTCCCCGACACCCTCGGTGAAGCTGTCGCCCAGCGCCACGTAGCTGCGCCAGCGCGACGTCCCTCTCCGCACGCCGGTGGCGGCGTCCTGCTGTGCCCTCCCGCTCACGCCGGCGATCCTCCTCCGGACGGGTCGACCACGATCGGCGACCCTCGTCACCGCCCGCCCGCGACGTCGAGGACGCTGCCGGTGCAGTACGACGCCTCGTCGCCGAGGAGCCAGACGACGGCGGCGGCGACCTCGTCGGCCGTGCCGGCCCGCCCCACCGGCACCGACGGTCCGACGCGCGCGACGCGGTCGGGCTGCCCGCCCGCGGCGTGCAGGTCGGTGTCGATGATCCCGGGACGCACGACGTTGACGCGGACACCCTCGTCGGCGACCTCCCTGGCCAGCCCGAGCCCGAGGGTGTCGACGGCGGCCTTCGACGCCGCGTAGTCGACGTACTCGCCGGGCGAGCCCAGCCGCGAGGCCGCCGAGGACACCAGCACCACCGACCCGCCCGTCCCGCCGTGCGCGGTCGAGAGCCGCCGCACCGCCTCGCGGCACGTCACGACCGCGCCGACGACGTTGACGGCGAGCATCTCGGCGACGCGGGAGGCCGCCATCGCGTCGACCCGCGCCTTCGGCACGACCACCCCGGCGTTGGCGACGACCCCGCCGAGAGGCCCCATCGCGTCGGCCGCGGCGAAGGCCGCCTCGACGTCGGCCTCGACGGCCACGTCGGCCCGCACGGCCCGGGCCTCGACCCCCGCGCGGCGGGCCTGCGCGACGACCCGCTCCGCCGCGTCGACGTCGCCCCGGTAGGTGAGGCAGACCGCCCACCCCGCGGCCGCGGCGCGGGTGACGACCGCCGCGCCGATCCCCCGGCTACCGCCGGTCACGAGCAGGACCGCCATCAGACGAGGAACGCGAGCGACGAGTCGCGGCCGTCGGCGCGGGCCGCGCGGTGGTCGGCGAGGTTCGTGCTGTCGGCCAGCCCGCGGCCCTCGCGCATCCCCGCGAGTACCGCGGCCTCCGCGCGCTCGACCTCCTCGGCGCCCGCGAGGGCCGCGCGCACCTGGTCGGGGGTGGCGACGGCGAGGCCGTCGTCGTCACCCAGCACGAGGTCGCCCGGCCGCACCGGGACCCCGCCGAGCGCGACCGGTGCCTCGTCGGGACCGCGCGCGTCGCGGGCCGAGCCCGACGCGGGCGTGGAGCCGCGGGCGAACACCGGCAGGCCGAGCCGCCGCAGCCCCGCCCGGTCGCGGCACCACCCGTCGATGACGACGCCGGCCAGGCCGCGGCGCTGCGCCTCGGCCGCGACGAGCTCGCCGGCGACGGCGCGCGCGCCCCGCGGGTTGACCACCACCAGCACCGACCCGGGCGCCGCCTGCGCGGCGGCGAGGAGGACCGGGAGGTGGTCGTCGGGCGCGACGACCGTCACGGCGGGGCCGACCATCCGCACGTCGGGGACCATCGCCCGGATCGCCGGGTCGGGCAGGGCCAAGGTCTTGTCGGCGTCGCAGAGCGACGACGTGGCGAGGGCTCGGGCGCGGCCGAGCTCCTCGGCGCTGAGGGGTTCCACGCGTGCAGATGATGCTCGACGCGGACCCCGGCGGGCGAGGATGGTGATCGCTCGTGACCGCCCCCGTCATCCTCGAGGTCGCCGTCAACGGCGCGACCCCCCGCTCCGCGAACCCCCACGTCCCGGTCACGCCGGCCGAGGTCGCCGAGGAGATGCTGGCGTGCGTGGCCCGCGGCGCGAGCATCGCCCACGACCACCACGAGGCGATGTTCGTCCCCGACGGCGTGCACGCCGTCGAGCCCTACCTCGAGGCGTGGGCGCCGGTGCTCGAGCGCCACCCCGACCTGCTGCTCTACGCGACGATGGCCGCCGGGGCCCGCGGCATCCCCATCGAGACCCGCTGGGCCCACCAGGAGGAGCTCGCGCGCCGCGGGATGGGCGGGCTCTCGCTGGTCGACCCCGGCTCGGTGAACCTGGGCCTGACCAGCGACGGCGTCGTCGCCGAGGCCGCCGCGCCCGGGCCGTACCAGAACAGCCTCGCCGACACCGAGCACATGTTCGCCCGCTGCGCCGCACACGGCACGGGACCGTCCATCTCGATCTTCGACCCGAGCTTCCTGCGCGTGGCGCTCACCCTGCACCGCCACGGCCGCGTGCCGCCGGGCGCGATCGTCAAGCTCTACTTCGGCGACCGGCTGGAGTTCGGGCTGCCGCCGACGACGACGGCGCTCGACGCCTACCTCGAGATGCTCGAGCCGAGCGGGCTGCCGTGGTCGGTCGCCGTGCTGGGTGGCGACGTCGTCGCGTGCGGCCTGGCCGAGACGGCCGTGCGCCGCGGGGGTCACCTCCGCGTCGGGCTCGAGGACTTCGCGGGCGACATGACGCCCACCAACACCGCGCTGGTCGACGGGGCGGTGTCGCTGCTCGCGGACCTCGGGCACCGCCCGGCGACCCCGGCCGAGGCGCGGGCGATCCTGGGGCTGTGACGGATCCCCTCGTCGCGCGGCTGCGGGCCGCCGGCTGCGTGTTCGCCGAGGACGAGGCGGCCGTCCTGCGCGCGGCCGAGGGGGATCTCGAGACGCTGGTCGCGCGGCGGGTGGCGGGCGAGCCGCTCGAGCAGGTCGTGGGCTGGGCGGAGTTCGGCGGGCTGCGGGTGGCGGTCGCCCCCGGCGTGTTCGTGCCGCGGCACCGCAGCGAGTTCCTGGTCGCCGGGACGCTCGCCGTCCTCGGGCCGGGCGCGACCGTCGTCGACGTCTGCTGCGGCACCGGCGCGATCGGCGCCGCCCTGCTCGCCGCCCGGCCCGACCTGGTGCTGCACGCGGCCGACCTCGACCCCGCGGCCGTGGCGTGCGCCCGGACGAACCTGCCCGGTGCGGCCGGCGTGCACGTCGGGGACCTCCTCGACGCCCTCCCGCCGGCGCTGGCCGGGCGCGTCGACGTCGTCGTCGCCAGCACGCCCTACGTGCCGAGCGACGCCGTGGCGTCCATGCCGCCCGAGGCCCGCGACCACGAGCCGCGCGGCGCCCTCGACGGCGGCGGCGACGGCATCGACGTCGTGCGCCGGCTCGCCGCGGCCTCGCCGGCGTGGCTGCGTACCGGCGGGCACCTGCTCGTCGAGTGCGCGGAGCACCAGGCGGACCTCGCCCGTACGGCGCTGGCGGCGGCGGGGTTCGCGGCGTCGGTGGCCCACGACGACGACCGCGACGCGACCGTGGTCACCGGACGCGCGTGATCACTCGCCCTTCTCGGCGGCGCGCTTGCGGCGCTTGCCCTCGTGCATGGCCTGGACCCGCGGGACGGGGATCGTGCGGCCCTCGGCGACGAGCTCCTCGGGCAGGGCCTGGGGTACCGGGCGGGCGGCGGGGTCGGCGGCCCAGGGGTCGGGGCGGTCGGGGGCCGTGCGCACGGTGATCTCCGACGGGACGACGGTGTCCAGCTCGTCCCACGACACCGGGAACGACACGGGCAGGCCCGGGCGCACGCGCGGGCTGTAGACCGCCGCGATGGTCGAGCCGCCGGCGCGGGTCGGGTCGACGAACACCTTGCCGCCGCGGTCGGCCTTGATGAACGCCGTCGTCGCGACGGACGGGTCGAGCTGCTCCACGCGCACGGCCAGCGCGCGGGTCGCGCCGGCGACCTCCTCGTGGGTCGGCCCGGGCGCGAGCGGGACGAGGACGTGGACGCCCTTGGCGCCGGTGGTCTTGACCGCGCCCGCGAGCCCGGCCTCGTCGAGCGCCCGGCGCACCAGGTGCGCGGCCGCGACCACCACGTCGAACCCGGCGCCCTCGGGCGGGTCGAGGTCGAGCACGAGCACCTCGGGCGTGCCCATCGCGTCGGCCCGGACGAGGGTCGGGTGGTATTCGATCGCCCGCTGGTTGGCGAACCAGAGCAGCGTCGGCCGGTCGTCGCACAGGGCGAAGGCCACCTCGCGGTGCGACGACTCGGCCCAGAACGACACGGTCCGCACGAACTCCGGGGCGTAGCGCGGCACGTTCTTCTGCATGAACGGCTTCTGCCCGCGCAGCGCGCGCACCACCGACAGCGGCCGCCCGGCCAGCGCCGGCAGCAGGCGCGGCGCCATCACGTCCAGGTAGTCGACGAGCTCACGCTTGGTCACCCCGGCGCCCGCGAACAGCTCCTGGTCGAGGTTCGTGAGGGCGACGCCGTCGCGTTCCTCGGCGGCGTCGCGCCCGGTGGATCCCCTTCCGGCCACGGCGTCACCCTTCCTGCAGAGCGCCACGCCCGGCAAGCCGGAGGGGTGCCCGGGGGCGGGCGGAGCGGATGAGAGGGTCCCCGCCCGGCGCCCGTTCGGCCGCAGGGTGTGCGGCCGAACGCCACCCGGACAGACCACTCGTCCGTGGTGGCCGCGGTGCCGTTGAGAGGGAGGCGCCGCCGCGGGCGGCGCACCGACGGGGAGGAGCACGGTGGGCCGGCACACGTGGATGGGCATCAGGACCGAAGCGCGCGACGGCGCGCGCCGGGTCCGGCGACGGGTGGGCACCCGTGTCGCGGCCCTCGGCCTCGGTCTGGTCGCGCTCGGCGGCCTCGGTGGCGTCGGGGCGGTCGCCATGGCGGCGCCGCGGGCGGCCATGCCCTGCGAGGACAACGTCAAGGCCTGCGCGCGACTGTCGACCAACGAGGCGTGGCTGTCGGACGGCCAGGGCAACATCCTGCGCGGCCCGGTGCGGATGAACCACGGCTCGCCGGGGCACGAGACCCCGACCGGCTTCTTCGCGGTGCAGCGCAAGGAGGAGGTGCACCTCTCCAAGGAGTACAACGACGCGCGGATGCCCTGGTCGGTGTTCTTCGACGGCAACGGCCGCGCGTTCCACGGCGGCGACCCGGCACGCCAGTCGGCGGGTTGCATCCGCATGGCCGACCCCGACGCCCAGGCCTTCTTCAACGGCCTGAACGTCTACGACCGGGTCCAGATCGTCCCGTAGCTAGCGCAGCCGCAGCGACCGCAGGCGGTTGAGCGCCGCCGCGACCTCGTGGCGCCGCGGGCGCGCGACGTCCTCGGGACGCCCGTCGAGCAGGGCGTCGAGTCCGCGGCGGTCCAGCTCGGCGTCGAGCAGGTCCAGCCCCTCGGCCAGGGTGATCGTGCCGTCGAGGACGCCGTCCCCCAGCAGCGCGAGGGCCCGGCCGATCCCCGCGACCTGGGAGCGATCGGTGATCTGCTCGACGGCCGAGAGGTCGATGTCGTCCTCGCCGAACGTCAGCGTGTCCCGGCCGCGGGCGGTGACCCGGCGCTTGCCCCGCGCCGTCGGGTCGAGCGATGCCGGGTCGACCACCCGCGGGGTCACCGCCGGGAACCCGGTGTGCTCGACGGTGCGCGCCGGCCCGGCGGCGGCGATCTCGTGGGCGCGCGCCGTGACGTCCGACGCGCGGTAGGCGTCCATCATCACCACGGTGTCGGCGACGCCCAGGTAGTCGCCGGACCCGCCCATGACCAGCACCGTCGACACCCCGTGCTCCGCATGCAGGGGGCGGACCCGCTCCACGAACGGCACGAGCGGCTCGGTCGCGATCAGCTGCTGCATCCGGGCGTCGCGGATCATCATGTTGGTCGCCGAGGTGTCCTCGTCGATGAGCAGCACGTCGGCGCCCGCCTCGACGGCCTCGACGGTCGAGGCGGCCTGGCTCGTCGAGCCCGAGGCGTTCGTGGTGGAGAAGTCCTCGGTGGGCTCGCCGGAGGGCAGGTGCGCGACGAAGGCGGAGACGTCGTCGTGGACCACCGCGCGCCCGTCCTCGGCGCGCAGCTTCACCGCGTCGGGCCGGGTGACCACCTGCTCGCGCCCGTCGCCGGGCACGTGGTCGTAGACGCCCGCCTCCAGGGCACGCAGCAGCGTCGACTTGCCGTGGTACCCGCCGCCGACGATCAGCGTGACGCCCTCGGGCACGCCCAGGCCGCCGACCTCGCCGGCGTTCGGCGCCGTCAGCACCACGTGCAGCGAGTCCGGCCCGGCGAACGGCGTCGCCCCGTCGAGCGGGCGGTCGTCGACGCCGCTGCGCCGCGGCAGCACCGCGCCGTCGGCGACGAACGCGACGAGCCCCCGCGCCGCGAGCTGCCCGCGCAGCGCGACGGCGTCCTCGACGGTCTCGACGAAGGTCCGGGCGGCCGCGTGGTCGGCCCCCACGACGGCGTCGCGCGCGGCCGCGGGCAGCGTCTCGCCGAGCAGCGTCGCCGCCTCCCGGCCGAGGACCCGCCGCTTCGGCCCGGGGAAGGGGACGCCGAGCTCGACCACCACGACGCCGTCGTCGCGGACCGTGCCCGCGCTGCGGTCGAGGACCTCCGGCCCGCCCGCGTCGACGTGCACGGGGGTGCCGCGCAGCGCCCGACGCAGCCCGCGCAGCAGGAAGCCGGCGAGCGCGCGGCGCCGGTCGGGCGTGGCGTACAGGTCGGGCGGCAGGCCGGCGTCGGTGACCGTCAGCCGGATGCGGCTCGGAGGCGCGAAGGGGTCGGCCTGGACACGGAGGACCTCGAGGTCGATACCGGAAACCGCCCACCGACCGGACAGGCCCTTGTAGCGCCCGTAGCTCGCTCCATCGAGGGAACGCAGGGTCGCGGCGAGATCGTCACGGCGGGACACGGTGCGACGAGTGCCCGACGACGGCCCGGGGCAACCCGCCCCCACCTGGGACGTCTACGGAAGAGAACCACGCATCGTCCACGATCGACCCCGCTGCGCAGCAGGGAAGTCGCGCGGGCCATAGTGACTCGACCCGACACAGACGTCGTGCACCGCGGCGCGGACCCTCTGCGCCGTCCACCCCCGGGGGGAGCACCGTGATCGTCCTCGGCCTGTCCGGCCTTCCGAACGCGCAGGACCACCTCCGCCGTACCAACCCCGGCATCGACAAGCTCGACGAGCGGATCTGCCAGGGACTCGACAGCGCGGCCGCGCTCGTCGTCGACGGCCGCCTGGTGGCTGCGGCCTCCGAGGAGCGCTTCACCGGCGACAAGGGCACCGGCGCCCTGCCGGTCCACGCGATCGACTACGTCCTGCGCGAGGCCGGCGTGACGGCCGACCAGGTCGACCTCATCGCCCACGGCTTCGACTACGAGCGCCACCGCCGCGCCTTCGAGCTCACCGGCGCCCCGTTCGACGAGGTCTACGCCTCCGCCACGGTCGTCGACGGGCTCACCACCGCCGGCTGGGAGCGCGTCGCCGAGCGCTTCCGCCCCGTGCGCCACCACGTGGCCCACGCCGAGTCGGCCCTGGCCCCCAGCGGCTTCGACTCCGCGCTGGTCGTGGTCAGCGACGGCATGGGCGAGACCGAGTCGCTCACCGTCTACCGCGCGCAGGGCGGGCAGCTCGAGTCGCTGCACACCCAGTCGATCGCGACGTCGCTGGGCATCCTCTACGGCATCGCGACGCGGTTCCTGGGCTTCCAGTTCAACTCCGACGAGTACAAGGTCATGGGCCTCGCGCCCTACGGCGACCCGGAGCGCTTCCGGCCGCTGTTCGAGAAGCTGGCCCGCTTCGACGCCGACCGCGGCGCCGTCGTCATCGACTGGCCGTCCGGCGCCCTCGCCGAGGCCGAGCAGGGCTACCCGCACGCGCGGGCGTTCCTGGCCGAGGCCGCGTTCACCCCGGCGGTGCCCGACGGGTCGATCCAGCAGAACGAGGCCGACTTCGCCGCCTCGCTGCAGGAGCGGCTGACGACGCTGCTGGTCGACCTCGTGTCGTACTGGATGGAGCGCACCGGCGAGACGAAGCTCTGCCTGGCCGGCGGCACGTTCCTCAACTGCAAGTCGAACCAGTCGATCGCCGAGCTGCCCGGCGTCGACGGCATGTTCGTCCAGCCGGCCTCCGGCGACGACGGCTCGGCGCTCGGCGCGGCCTACCACGTGGCCCGCACCGAGGGCGGCGGCCTCGCCCCGGTCACCGGCCCGTTCGACCCGTACCTCGGGCCGCAGTACGGCGAGGACGACGTCCGCGCCGCCCTCGAGGCCCGCCCCGACCTGACCTGGCGCTACGTCGGGCAGGGCGACGAGTACTTCGCGGACGCCGCCGCCGACATCGCCGCCGACAAGATCATCGCCTGGTTCTCCGGGCGGATGGAGTTCGGGCCGCGCGCGCTGGGCAACCGCTCGATCCTCGCCCGCCCCGACGGCGAGAAGATCAAGGACCGGATCAACGGCGCGGTGAAGTTCCGCGAGGCGTTCCGGCCCTTCGCGCCCGCAGTGCTCGACGCCGAGGTCGACCGGCTGTTCGTGACGCGGAACTTCGAGCCGGACCGGTACATGCTCTGCACCGCGAAGGTGCGCCCCGAAGCGCGCCACACCGTGGACGGGATCGTCCACGAGGACGACTCGGCGCGCATCCAGACCGTGCGCCCCGACCTCGCGCCCGGGTTCCACCGCCTGCTCACCGAGGTGCGCGAGCGGACGGGCGCGGGCGTCACCGTCAACACCTCGTTCAACGTCAAGGGCCAGCCGCTGATCATGGACCCGGCGACGGCCATCGACACCTTCGCCGGGATCGCGCTCGACCGCCTCTACATCGAGGGGTTCGTCGTGGAAGGGAAGACCAAGTGAGCCTGACGGTCTACTCGACCTGCCCGCAGTCCAAGGACGTCGAGCCCTCGCGGTACCTCGAGGCCGTGCGGGCCACGGCCCGCTGGAGCGAGGAGGCGGGCTGCGCGGGGATGCTCGTCTACACCGACAACAGCATCGCCGACCCGTGGCTGGTCGCTCAGACCGCGATCACCGCCACCGAGCGGCTCGCGCCGCTGGTCGCCGTGCAGCCGGTGTACATGCACCCCTACACCGCGGCGTCGATGGTGTCCTCGATCGCCTGCCTGCACGGCCGCTCGGTGCACCTGAACATGCTCGCCGGCGGGTTCAAGAACGACCTCGTGGCGCTGGGCGACCGGACCGAACACGACGACCGGTACGCGCGCACCGTCGAGTACACCCAGATCATGATGGGCCTGCTGCGGGGCGAAACCGTCACGCACGACGGTCGTTGGCACCAGGTGGAGAACCTCAAGCTGGCCCCGGCGTGCCTGCCGGAGCTCCAGCCCGAGGTGCTCATCTCCGGGTCGTCCCCGGCCGGGCGCGCGGCCGCGGCCGAGATCGGCGCCACGCCGATCCGGTACCCCGAGCCGCTGGCCGAGACCGACCCGGCCGAGGCCCCCACCGGCGGCGGGGTGCGGATGGGGATCATCGCCCGCGACGACGCCGACGAGGCCTGGCGGGTCGCGCACGAGCGCTTCCCCACCGACCGCACCGGCCAGGTCGCGCACGCGATGGCCATGCGCGTGTCGGACTCGCACTGGCACCACCAGCTCGCCCGCCGCACCAGGGTCGAGACCCCGCCGGCGGAGCTGGGCTCGCTGTTGTACGGGGAGCCGGAGCCCTACTGGCTCGGCCCGTTCGAGAACTACCAGTCGTTCTGCCCCTACCTGGTCGGCTCGCACGACCGGGTCGCGGCCGAGGTGGCCCGCTACCTCGAGCGCGGCGTCGAGGTGTTCGTCCTCGACATCCCGCCGGACCCCGAGGACCTCGGGCACGCCGGCGAGGTCTTCAGCCGGGCGACCGCGGCGGTCGGCGCGTGAGCGTCTCCCACCTGCAGGACCTCCTGGCGGCGTCCGTCGACCGTCACGGCGACCGCACCGCGATCGTCGGCGCCGACGAGTCGATGACCTACGGCGAGCTCGACGGCGCGGTCAACCGCATCGCGCACGTGCTGCTCTCCCACGGGCTCACCCCGGGCGCGCGGGTGGGCGTGCTCGCCGAGAAGTCGCCGTGGACGATCGCCGCGCTCATCGGCACGCTGCGCGCCGGCGGGGCGTACGTGCCCGTCGACCCGGCCGGGCCGGCCTCGCGCGTGGCCCGCATCGTCGGGGCGGCCGAGCCCGAGGTCGTGCTGGTCGACGCCGCCTCCCGGCCCCTGCTCGACGAGGTGCTCGCCGAGCTGCCGGAGCCACCGGTCGTGGGCGCGCTCGATGCGCAGGAGGAGGTCGCGTTCTCCCGCGGCGACCTGCTCGTCGCCCCCACCGACGCGCCCGGCGCCGCGCCGACCGACCTCGCGCACCTGCTGTTCACGTCGGGCTCCACCGGCGTACCCAAGGGCGTGATGATCACCCACGACACGGTCCTCGCGTTCGTGGACTGGGCGGTGCGGCACTTCGGCACGGCGGCCGGCGACCGCGTCTCCGGGCACCCGCCGCTGCACTTCGACCTGTCGACCTTCGACATCTACGCGACGCTCTCCGCCGGCGCGGAGCTGCACCTCGTGCCGCCGTCGCTGGGCATCGACCCGCGCGGCACGGCCGCGTTCATCCGCGACCGGGCGCTGACGCAGTGGTTCTCGGTGCCGAGCGTGCTGACCTACCTGGCGCGGTTCGAGGCCGTCGCCCAGGACGACTTCCCCGCGCTCGAGCGACTGCTGTGGTGCGGCGAGGTGCTGCCGACGCCGGTGCTCGCGCACTGGATGCGCAAGCTGCCGCACGTGCGGTTCACCAACCTCTACGGGCCGACCGAGGCGACGATCGCGTCCTCCTACCACGACGTCCCCGAGGTCCCCGCGGACGAGACGGTGCCGGTGCCGATCGGCCGGGCGTGCGACGGCGAGGAGCTGCGCGTGCTCGACGAGGCCATGGCCCCGGTGCCCGCGGGCGAGGTCGGCGACCTGTGGATCGGCGGGGCCGGGCTGTCGCCGGGCTACTGGCGCGACCCGGAGAAGACGGCGGCCGCGTTCCGGCCCGACGCGTCCGGCGAGCGCCTCTACCGCACCGGCGACCTCGCGCGGGTCGACGACGCGGGCGTCGTGCACTTCCTGGGCCGGGCCGACTCGCAGGTCAAGAGCCGCGGGTACCGCATCGAGCTGGGCGAGATCGAGGCCGCTCTCGCCACCGTGCCCGGTATCCGCGAGTGCGCCGTGGTCGGTGTCGACACGGGCGGCTTCGAGGGGACCACCATCTGCTGCGCCTACTCGGTGGCGGAGGGGCACGTGCTGCCCGCCACCGACGTGCGTCGGCAGGTCGGTGCGCTCGTCCCGAAGTACATGGTCCCGGCGCGGTGGGCGGAGATGGACGACCTGCCCCACAACGTCAACGGGAAGATCGACAGGCCGGCGCTGCGGGAGCACTTCGCCCCCGTCGGTGCCGCGACGGGAGGACGCTGAGGATGCCCGATGCCATCACCGCGGCGATGAAGGACCAGCTGACCGACCTCGTGCGTGACCGGCTCGGGGTCGAGGTGCCCTCGTCGGACACCGACCTCCTGGCCGAGGGGCTGCTCGACTCCCTCGCCCTGGTCACGCTCATCGTGGGGATCGAGGACACGTTCGGCTGCCGCCTGCCGCTGGACGACTTCGACATCGACCGCTTCCGCAGCATCGACGCGATGGCCGCGTTCCTCGGCGAGAGCGGGGTGACCGCATGAGCGCACCCACCGCCGACCGGGCCGCCCTCGGCGAGGTGGAGGAGCACCTGTCGGCCGTCCTGGCCGGTCTGGGTGCCCCACCCGCCGACCGCGACCCGCTGCTGTGGGCCGCCCACGAGGCCGCCCTGTGCGCCCGCGAGCTGCTCGCGATGCGCACCGGCGGCGACGGTGCCGGCAGCGCCGACTGGTCCTCGGTGCTCGCCTCGGCGCGCGCGTCGATGGCCGCGGTGTCCTACGCCCGGCGCGAGGCCGGTAGCTAGCCGCTCCCCCGGCCGCTCGTAGGCTGCGGCAGTGATCGTCGGCCTCACCCTCGGGGTGCTCGCGCTCGCCCTGGCGTGGGCGCTGTGGTGCGCGGTGTCGGCCGCCGTCGGGCAGGCGCCGACCATCCGCCACCGCATCGGCCTGCTGGTGCTCGAGGCGGTGGCCCTCGTGCAGGCGCTGGTGCTGGTCGTCGGGCTCGTGGTGCAGGGCGGCCGCACGACGGGCGCGGTGGTGGAGATCGTCGGCTACCTGGTCGCGACGCTGGTCGTGCTGCCCATCGGCGCGGCCCTGGCCCACGGCGAGCGCA
Source organism: Actinomycetospora chlora (assembly GCF_039542135.1). Lineage (NCBI taxonomy): Bacteria > Bacillati > Actinomycetota > Actinomycetes > Pseudonocardiales > Pseudonocardiaceae > Actinomycetospora > Actinomycetospora chlora. The sequence continues at coordinate 66,977 of NZ_BAABHO010000013.1, read as the reverse complement.
CCCGGTACGGGTCGATCGTGCTCGCCGTCGCCGGGGTGACCCTGGCCGTCCTGTCGCTGCGGACCGGTCAGGTGTGGGCGGTGACCCGTGGCTGAGCCCCGCAGGCTGAGTGCCGGTCCCGGCCGCGTGCTGCTCGTCGTCTACGTGGTGTTCGCGATCTCCGCCGGTGCCCGGGCGCTCTACCAGATCGGGGTGCAGTTCGAGCGGGCACCGGAGGCCTACCTGCTCTCGGCGTTCGCCGCAGCGGTGTACCTCGTGGCGGCCGTCGCGCTCGGTCGGGGCAACCGCCGGGTGGCGCTGGTCGCGGTCGTCGTCGAGCTCGTCGGCGTGCTCGGCATCGGGACGCTGTCGCTGCTGCGCCCCGAGGACTTCCCCGACCCGACGGTGTGGTCGGACTTCGGGATCGGCTACGGCTTCGTGCCGGTCGTCCTGCCCGTCCTGGGCCTGCTCTGGATCCGTCGCGCCTCACGCCCGTAGCGCGCGGGCCACGGCCAGGACGGTGTCGTCGTCGGTCCCCATCCGGTTCCTCGTGACGGCGACGACCTCGCCCGTCGCGAGGTCGGCCCACACCGTGCTGCCCCCGGCGCCGTCGTTCCGGATCACGGGGTCCTCGCCGCCCAGGGGGTGGCCGGTCATGTGCCCCAGGGCCCAGGCGTCCGGCTCGCCGACGACGCGGTCCTCGCCCTGCTGCGCCACGGCCGACAGCTCCGCCAGCTGCGCCGCCGGCACGAGGCGCACCCCGTCGACCTCGCCGGTCAGCGCGGCCATCGTCCGCGCGATCGCCCGCGCGGTGACCTTGGCGCCGGCCGGGAGGTCGGCGGCGAGGACGTCGGGGCGGTTGCCCAGGGCCGCGCAGGGCACGACGGCGCGGGGCACCGCGGCGAAGAAGGTGGCGTCGTCGGGCACGGCGTCGAGCCAGCCGGTGGCGCCGGGGGCGTCCTCGAGCACGGCCAGGCGCTCCTGGTCGGCCGGCGGTACGCCGAACCACAGCTCGCCGCGGATGCCCAGCGGTCCGGCCACCAGCGCGTCGACGGCCGCGCGCAACGACGTCCCGGCGACGCGGCGCACGACCTCGCCGAGCAGGAAGCCGAACGTGTAGGCGTGGTAGCCCAGCGCCGTCCCGGGCTCCCACCACGGCCGCGCGTCGGCGAGCGCGGCGGTCTGGAACGACCAGTCCCCCAGCAGCTCCGGCGTGGTGCCGGGTGGCATCGCGGGGACGCCCGCGGCCTGGCTCAGCGCGTGCCGGACGGTCACGCGGTCCTTGCCGTGGGCGGCGAACTCCGGCCACACGGCTGCGACCGGGGTGTCGTAGGTCAGCCGCCCCTGCGCGACGAGGACGTGCACCAGCGTGGCGGTGAGCGCCTTCCCGAGGGACCAGGTGAAGACCGGGGTGTCCGCGGTCATCGGGCGGCCCGTCGCGGGGTCGGCGACCCCGGCGGCGGCGGACTCCACCAGCACGCCGTCGCGGTAGGCGCAGGCCTGCACGCCGCGCTCCGCCCCGGACGCGACGCGCTCGTCGAGCACCTCCTGCAGGGTCACCCGAGCCCCGTCCCCTCGACGCCGCGACGCCAGTAGCCGTCGAGGTCGACCGCGGCGGTCGGCAGGATCGCGCGCAGGCGCCGCCGCACCGGGCGCAGCGCGCCGGCCTCGGCGCCCATCCACGCGAACCCCGCCCCCGGCGGCGGGGTGAACGCGGCGACGGCCTCGTCGAGCAGCGTCGTCGTGCCCGGGGCGGCGCCGTCGCGGGGCCGGGCGTCGACCGTGACGTGCGGCGGGACGTCGCCGAGGTAGGCCGCCTCGGCGGCGTCCGCGACCTCGACGACGACGTGCACCGGCACCGCGGGCAGCTGCTCGACCCAGCGGGCGAGCGCGGGCAGCGCGGTCTCGTCGCCGCCGAGCAGGTACCAGTCGCGGGGCGCCACCACCGCGCTCGAGCGGGGGCCGTAGAGCCACAGCGTGCCGCGCGGGTCCTCCGCCCAGGTGCCCGCGAGCCCGCTGCCGTGGCGTACGAGGTCGACGTCGACGGTGCCGGCCGCGGGGTCGTGGCGGCGCAGCGTGTACTCGCGGTAGGGCCGCGGCGCGCCCGCCGGGGGCGCGACCAGCCCGCGCGGCGAGAGCTCCGGCTCCGGCGGCTCCTGCCCGGGCGCCGGCGGGAAGAAGAGCTTGGCGTGGTCGGTGGGGCCGGTGACGGGCAGGTCGGCGAGGTCCCCGGCGAGGCGCACGCGGCGGATGCGCGGGGTCGGGTCGCTGACGTCGACGACCTCGACGCAACGCGGCCGGCGCCGTTCGTCGGGGTGCTCGACGTGCGAGACGACCGGGGCGTCGCGGACCACCATGCCCGGCACGCTAACCGGCTACCGGCGCACCCCGTAGCGCAGGTGCACCGCGCCGCTCGCGAAGTGCCGCTCCCCGAGGAGCTCGAGGTCGAGGCGCACGCCGTCCGGGAGGAAGCGCGTGCCGCCGCCGACGACCACCGGGAGCACGATCGGCGCGATCTCGTCGACCAGCCCGGCCGCCAGCGCGGCGGCGGCGAGCCCGGGCCCGTCGACGGTGACGTCGGCCGTCTCCGTCGCCGCGCGCACGGCGTCGGGGTCGAGCTCCCGGGCGATCGTCGTGCGCGCGCTGGAGACCGACTCGAGCGTGCGGGAGTGCACCACCTTGTCCGCGGCCTGCCAGGTACGGGCGAACTCGGCCATCTCCGGGGGCTCGTCGGGCAGCTCGTGCGCGGTCTCCCAGAAGACCATCGTCTCGTACATGCGGCGCCCGTAGAGGTACGTGCCGACGCCGTGGAGGAGCTCCTCGGCGTAGCGGTGGAGCTCGAGGTCCTCGGGCATGCCCCAGCCGAAGTCGCCGTCGGCGTCTGCGGTGTAGCCGTCCAGCGACGTCATCATCGAGTAGATCAGCCGGCCCATCGGCGCGCCTCCAGTGATTGCACTTCGCAAGTGGTTCGCACCGTAGCGGATCGTGCTAGGACTCGGGAATGCTCTCCGCGCTCGCCGCGACCCTCGCCACGGCCGTCGGGCCCGACCACGTCGTGACGGGCGACGACCCGTCGGTGGCCGACCTCTGCCACGACGAGGCGCTCGGCGTCCCGGCCGGCAAGCCCGCCCACGTCGTGTGGCCCGCCGACCGGGACGAGGTGGCCGCCGTGGTGCGGGCCGCGCGGGCGCACGGGGTGTCGGTGACGGCCCGGGGCGCGGGCACGGGGCTCTCCGGCGCCGCGACGCCCGACGACGGCGCGGTGCTCGTGGCGTTCGCGCGGATGGACCGGATCCTCGAGATCGACCCCGTCGACGCGGTGGCCGTCGTGCAGCCCGGCGTCACGCTCGCCGACCTCGACGCCGCGGCGGGCGAGCACGGGCTCACCTACCCGGTGCACCCGGGCGAGCTGTCGGCGTCGGTCGGCGGGACGGTCGCGACGAACGCCGGCGGCATGCGCGCCGTGCGCTACGGCGTCACCCGCGCGCACGTGCTGGGTCTGGAGGCGGTGCTCGCCGACGGGTCGGTGGCGCGCACCGGCGGACGCCTGGTCAAGGTCTCCTCGAGCTACGACCTCACCCAGCTCCTCGTCGGCTCCGAGGGCACGCTCGCGCTGGTCACCGAGGTGACCGTGCGCCTGCACCCGCAGCTGCCGGTGCGCCGCACGGTGCTCGCGCCCTTCTCCTCGGCCGAGGCGGTGACCACGGCCGTCGGGCGGGTGCTCGCGACGGGGCTCGCGCCGTCGGTGTGCGAGTACCTCGACGGCCCGACGATGCGCGCGGTGTGCGCCGCCGCCGACCTCACCCTCGGCCTGCCCGACGACCTCCTCGACGCCGACCACCTGCTCGTCGAGCTCGCCGGCCGCCGCGCCGAGCGCGTGGACGAGGACGCCGAGGAGCTCGCCGAGCTGCTCGGCGCGGCCGGGGCCGCCGACGTGTTCGACCTGCCGGCCGGCTCCGCGCGGCGGCTGGTCGAGGCGCGGGAGAAGGCGTTCTGGGCGGTCAAGGCCGCCGGGGCCGACGAGATCGTCGACCTCGTGGTGCCCCGCTCGGCGATGGCGGCGTTCCTCGCCCGGGCCCGCGCGGCCGGGGACGCGCACGGCGCCCGGGTCCTCGGGTGCGGCCACGCGGGCGACGGCAACGTGCACCTCGCCGTCTTCCAGCCCGACCCCGACGCGCTCGCCGCGACGCTGCACGACGTGTTCGCCGCGGGGATCGCGCTCGGTGGCGCGATCTCGGGCGAGCACGGGGTCGGGCGCGCGAAGGCCCGGCACCTCGCCGAGCTGGGCGACCCGGGCGCCCTCGACGTCGTGCGCCGCGTGCGGGCCGCGCTCGACCCGGACGGCGTGCTCAACCCCGGCTGCGCGTTGCGCTGAGCCGGTGACGCGACCGAGACTCGTTGGCATGAGCAACGATGCCGAGGTCGTCGTCATCGGGGCCGGCTTCGCCGGGCTCTACATGCTCCACCGGCTGCGCTCCCTGGGGGTGGGGGCACACGTGCTCGAGGCCGCCGACGGCGTCGGCGGCACCTGGCACGCCAACCGCTACCCGGGCGCGCGGTGCGACTCCGAGAGCTACTACTACTGCTACTCGTTCTCCCCCGAGCTCGAGCAGGAGTGGGCCTGGACCGAGCGCTACCCCGGCCAGGCCGAGATCCTCTCCTACCTCGAGCACGTCGCCGACCGGTTCGACCTGCGCCGCGACATCTCGTTCTCCACGCGGGTCACCGGCGCGCACCGTGACGGCGAGCGGTGGGTCGTCGAGACCGACCGCGGCACCTGGACCTGCCGTTTCCTCGTGACGGCCGTCGGCTGCCTGTCGTCGGCGAACGTGCCCGACATCCCGGGGCTGGAGACGTTCACCGGCGAGTGGCACCACACCGGGCGCTGGCCGGCCGACGGCGTCGACGTCACGGGGCGGCGGGTCGGCGTCGTCGGGACCGGGTCGACCGGCATCCAGGCGATCCCGGTGCTGGCGGAGTCCGCCGGGCACCTGACGGTCTTCCAGCGCACGGCGAACTTCTCGATCCCGGCCCGCAACGCCCCGCTCCCGCCCGAGGAGGCCGCGGCCTACAAGGACGACTACGCCGCGATCCGCGAGGTGCAGCAGGCGTCCACCAACGGGCACCCGTTCGTCGTCAGCGAGGTGGACGTCCTCGCGCTGCCCGACGACGAGCGCCGCGACCTGTTCGAGCGGGCCTGGGAGCGCGGCGGGCTGCGGTTCCGGGCCGCCGTGCGCGACGTCCTCACCGACGAGGCGGTCAACGACACCGCGTCCGACTTCCTCCGCGCCAAGATCCACGAGATCGTCGACGACCCGGCCACGGCCGAGACGCTGACCCCGCGCGACCACCCGTTCGCCACCAAGCGCCCGCCGATCGACACCGACTACTTCGCGACCTACAACCGCCCGCACGTCTCGCTGGTCGACGTGCGCGCGGACCCGATCGCGGCGATCACACCGGACGGGGTGCGGCTGGCGTCGGGGGCCGAGCACCCGCTGGACGTGCTCGTGTTCGCGACCGGCTTCGACGCGCTGTCCGGACCGCTGCTGCGGCTGGGCCTGCGCGGGGCGGACGGGCAGGAGCTGGCCGACGCCTGGGCCGAGGGCGCGGCCACCTACCTCGGGCTCGGGATCGCCGGCTTCCCGAACCTGTTCACGATCACCGGGCCGGGCAGCCCGTCGGTGCTGACCAACATGCCGACGTCGATCGAGCAGCACGTCGACTGGATCGCGGACCTGGTGGTGCACCTGCGCGACGCCGACCTCGACGCCGAGCCGACGCCGGAGGCGCAGGAGCGGTGGGCCGAGCACGTGCGCGAGGCGGCCGACGCGACGCTGCTCCCCCGGGCCGCGAGCTCCTGGTACCTCGGGGCCAACGTGCCGGGCAAGCCGCGCGTGTTCCTGCCCTACGCCGGCGGGTTCGCCCGCTACCGGCGCATCTGCGACGCCGAGGCGGAGGCCGGCTACCCGGGGTTCGCCCTGCGGGCGCGGCGCCGGGCGGCGTGACTCACGCCGTCTGGAGGGCCGGGCGGTCCGGGTGGTCGGCGCGGACGACGAGGTCGGCCACGGCGGGCGGGTCGACCTCGGCGGCGTAGCGCGCGTAGGCGGGCAGGGTCCAGGCCTCGTCGGGCGGGGTGCGGCGCTGCAGCACCGTCGGCGACAGCGCGAGGTGCACGGTCAGGTCCGCCGGCAGGCCCCGGCCCAGCAGCAGCGGGCCGTCGACCACCACGACGCCCGACGCCGGCAGCGTCACCCGCTGCGCGCGGGCCGCCCGGTCGACCGCCACGTCCCACAGCTTCGGCAGCACCTGCCCGCTCCCGCCGGGCCCGAGCGGGGCGAGGACCTCGCGCACCAGCGCGCCCGTGTCGAGCCAGTCGTCGTAGAACGCGTCCGGGTCGGTGCGCCCGCGCTCGAGGCGGACCGACGCCGGGCGCAGGTAGTCCCACGCAGAGACGCGCACGACGGGCCGCGAGCGCACCCGCAGCGGGTCGACGAGGGCGTCGGCGAGCACCTCGGGCCGGGCCGGCGGCGCCCCGTCCACCAGCACCCGGACGTGGCCCGGGCCAGCGCGCTCGACGGCGTCGACGAGCTCGCCGGCCAGGGCCTCGGGCGTCAGGGGACGGATCGGCACCCGTCCCAGGATGCCCCTACGCCTGGGCCGCGCCGCGGACGGCGTCCTGGCCTGCCTCCTCCTCGGAGGCGAAGTCGGCCTCGTCGGCCTCGGGAGGCCGCGGGTGCATCATCGCCAGCGCGATCAGCGTGACGACCGCGCAGATGATGATGTAGATCGAGATCCACGTCGTCGAGCCGGTGCCCGCGAGGATCGCGGTGGCGATCAGCGGGGCCGGCCCGCCGGCGGTGATGGAGGCGAGCTGGTAACCCAGGCCGGCCCCGGTGTAGCGGATGCCGGTGCCGAAGCTCTCGGAGATCAGCGCGGCCTGCGGGCCGTACATCATGTCGTGGAAGACGAGGCCGAGGATGATCCCGAGCAAGACCAGGCCGCCGATCGCCGTGTTGAGCAGGGCGAAGTACGGGAAGGCGTACAAGCCGGTGAGCACCGCACCGACGCCGTAGACCAATCGGCGACCCAGGACGTCGGAGAGCCAGCCGAAGAACGGCACGCTGACGATGCCGATGCACGCCGCGACGATGAGGTAGAGCAGGAGCTGCTGGCGGTCGAGGTCGAGCTCGCGGGTGCCGTAGGCCAGCACGAACGACGTGAAGATGTAGAACGGCGCCTGCTCGGCGGTGCGCACGAACATCGCCTTGAGCACGTCGCGCCACTGCGTGCGCAGCGTCTCCGCCAGGGGCAGCTTGGCGACCTGGCCGGAGCTCTTGACCTTGGCGAACGCCGGCGACTCGAGCACGCTGAGACGCACCCAGAGCCCGACACCGATGAGCACGATGCTCGCGAGGAACGGCCACCGCCAGCCACCGTCGAGGAAGCCGGGACCCGCGAAGAAGTAGACGACCGCGGTGCCCGACGCGAGGCCGAGGGGCACGCCGACCTGCGGCCAGGCGGCCATCAGACCGCGCTGGCGCCGGTGGCCCCACTCCATGGCCATGAGCACCGACCCGCCCCACTCGCCGCCCACGCCGATGCCCTGCAGCACCCGCAGCAGCGTGAGCAGGATCGGGGCCCACACGCCGATCGTGGCGTACGTGGGCAGGACGCCGATGAGCACCGTCGCACCGCCCATGAGCAGCAGCGTGGCGACGAGGCTGTACTTGCGTCCGATGCGGTCGCCGTAGTGACCGAAGATCGCCGCCCCGATCGGCCGGGCGGCGAAGCCGACGAACTGGGTGGAGAACGCCAGCAGGACGCCGCCTGCGCCGGAGTTCGCGAAGAACAGCGGCCCGAAGACCAGGGCCGCCGCGGTGTTGTACAGGAAGAAGTCGTACCACTCGATGGTGGTGCCGACGGTGCTCGCGACGACGGCCCGGCGCTTGAGCGCCCGACGATCGGCTCCGGCGGGAAGGGTGCTCATGGCCGACTAATGTTCGCCATCACACCCACACGGGGCAATACCGCACCCGCACCACACGGACTGGACCGTTCAGATCACGGAGAAGCGATCAGTCAATCGCTCTCCGTCGTCACGGGAGACGATGCAGCTCACCTGCCGCCCGCCGGACGCCGAGCCGGCCGTCCGCGGGTTCGCGAACGCGGCCTGGCTCGGGATGACCGCGGTCATCCGCAGGTCGCCGCGGTCGACCCCGCCGGACGACGGCACGAGCAGGTCGGAGTCCTGGTAGAGCGCGCAGTAGGCGCGGCCGAAGGCGGCGAGGGCCGCCGCGCCCGGGTAGGACGACTGGCGCCCCTCGCGCAGCGGCGCCGCCGAGGCGACCACCTCGACGTCGTGCGGGTTGCCGCACGGCGTGTCGGACTCCACGCCGAACTGGCCGCCGTTCGCCAGCTTCCCGCTCGCGCACTGCCCCTCGAACAGCGTGAACTGGGCGAGGTCGCCGTCGGGCCCGTAGGTCAGCACGTCCGGCTCGCTCGTGAACGGCTTCCAGCCGGCCATGAGGGCGCCCACCAGCAGGAGCACGAGGACGGCGACCACCGCGCCCGCGGCGACCACGACCCGGCGCGGCACCTGCGGGCGGACGGCCCACCCCGGCGCGCTCAGTTCTCCTGCTCCACGCGCAGCGCCTGCTCCTCCGCGGTGCCCGGCTCGCGGTCGAGCGCGGCCACCTCGCCGACGGCGTCGTCGGCGGGCAGGCCGGTGGGCTCGACGGCGCCCCGGGCCGACGACACACCCAGCTCGACCTCGGCGCCCAGCTCGGCGAGCTGCTCGTCCGCGGCCACGCCGTCGGCACCGTCGGCGTCGAGCACCGCCCCGCCGCCCACGCCGTCGACGGCGTTGGCCGGGTCGTCGACCGACTCGTCGAGCTCGTCGATCGGGGTCGCCGCGAGCGGCCGCTCCGGCGGCTCCTCCGCGTCGACGTCCGGCTGCTCCTGGGGCAGGCGCTCGTTGATGGTCGCGTCGGCGCGCTCCCACTCCTGCGTGCCACCGAGCCGCACGTCCCGGCTGTAGCCCTCGGGCGCGTCCATGCCGTCCTCGAGCGGGTCCGCGCCCATGCGGTCCTCGTCCATGACGACGGCCGGCTCCGCGTCCAGGCTCGTCGTGTCGTTGTCCAGCACGGCCTCACCGTGCTCGACGCCCTGCTCGACGGATCCCTCGCTCACGCGCTCGCTCCTCCGGGGTGAAGACTGGCGGACATCCTCCGCCGTCCGACCCCCGTTCCCGCACGGGGGTCCACCCATGCGGGCCGTGCGGGCCTCAGCCCCGGATGCGCGTCGTCGCGTCGCCCCACTCCTTGGCGCGCAGCTCGAACTTCTGGATCTTCCCGGTCGAGGTCTTGGGCAGCTCCTCGACGATCTCGACGTCGCGCGGCGCCTTGTACCGCGCGATCGCGCCCTTGACGTGGTCGATGATCGCGTCGGGCTCCGCCGACTTCCCCTGCCGCAGGACGACGAACGCCTTGGGCCGCTCGCCCCAGCGCTCGTCGGGGACACCGACGACGGCGGCCTCGAGCACCGCCGGGTGGGAGAGGACGGCCTGCTCGACCTCGACGGTCGAGATGTTCTCGCCGCCGGAGATGACGACGTCCTTGGCGCGGTCGCGCAGCTCGACGTAGCCGTCGGGGTGCATGACCCCCAGGTCGCCGGAGTGGTACCAGCCGCCGGCGAACGCCTTGGCCGTCGCGTCGGGGTCGCGGAAGTAGCCGGACATGACGTTGTTGCCCTGCATGACGATCTCGCCCATGGTCTCGCCGTCGAACGGGACGTCGACCAGCTCCACCGCGTCCCAGTCGGTGACGTCTTCCCCGAGGGGCTCGACGACGCGCAGCGGCTCGGTCTGCAGCATCCCCACGCCCTGACGGGCCTGCAGCTTCGCCCGCGCGTGCTCCTCGAGACCGCGCCACTCCTCCTGCCACTGGCACACCGAGTACGGCCCGTAGGTCTCGGTGAGCCCGTAGACGTGGACGATCCGGAAGCCCATCTTCTCCATCTCGAGGATGGTGGTGGGGCTCGGTGGCGCGCCGGCGGTGGTGACCACGAGCGCGTAGTCCAGGGTCCGCGCCTCGGCGGCGTTCATGATCGTGGTGACGACGGTGGGGGCGCCGTTGAGGTGGGTCACGCGGTGCTCGCCGATCAGCTCCCAGATGCGGTCGCCGCGCACCTCGCGCAGGCAGACGTGGGTGCCGCCGATCGCGGTGATCGCCCACGGCGTGCACCAGCCGTTGCAGTGGAACATGGGCAGCGTCCACAGGTAGACGCTCGACGGGTCGTGGTAGCTGTGCACGATCTCGCCGAAGGAGTTCAGGTACGCGCCGCGGTGGTGGTACTGCACGCCCTTGGGGCGCCCGGTGGTGCCGGACGTGTAGTTGATGCTGATCGTCGAGCGCTCGTCGTCCACCGACCAGGGCAGGTCCGCACCGTCGTCCCCGCGGGCCAGCAGGTCGTCCCACGTCGCCCCCTCGACCGCGGCACCGGCGTCCGGGCCCTGCGGGTCGACCAGGGTGACGATCTCGCGCACGGTCTCGAGCGAGTCCGCGATCGGCTCCACGGTGGGGTACAGCGCGGAGTCGACGACGAGCACGCTCGCCTGCGAGTGGTCGAGGATGTAGCGGACCTCCTCGCTCGACAGGCGGGTGTTCACGGCGACGAGCACGGCCCCGGCCAGCGGCACCCCGAAGTGGGCGACCAGCATCGGCGGCACGTTGGGCAGCAGGCACGCCACGCGGTCGCCGGGCTCGACGCCGCTCGCCCGCAGCCCGCGGGCCAGCCGCTGGGCCTGCTCGGCGAACTGCGCGTAGGTGATCCGCTCGCTGCCGTGGACGATCGCGACCTTGTCCGGATAGACGTCCGCCGACCGTCGCAGGAACGACAGCGGCGTCAGCTCGGTGATCCAGGTCTCGGGCCCGTGCGTCATGGCGCGATCCAAGCAGGACGGGGCCGGGCCGGGTAGTCGCGATCACTCCCCGCAGGCGCGCGGTGCCTCCGGGTCAGTGGGCGGGGGTGCCCGTCACCGCGTAGTCCGGGGGCGCGTCCGATCCGGGTGCGGTCGGCAGCCCGACCGCCGCCCACGCCCGGAAGCCCCCGACGACGTCGGTGGCGCGGTGCAGCCCGAGCTCCTGCAGCGCCGCCGCCGCCAGCGAGGACGTGTAGCCCTCGGAGCAGATCACGACCCACTGACGGTCGTGGTCGGTCGCCTCGGCGACGCGGGCGTCGGAGGTGGGGTCGAGGCGCCACTCGAGGTGGTTGCGCTCGATCACCAGCGCGCCCGGCACCGTGCCCTCGGCCAGTCGCTGCCAGCCGGGGCGGATGTCCACCAGCCGCGCGCCGTCCTCGACGGCGGCCGCGGCCTCGGTGGGCCCGAGCCGGGAGAGGCGCTCCCGGGCGCGGGCGAGGAGATCGTCGACGGTGCTCACGAGGTGCTCACTCCGGCGATTCTCCCGGCGCCACGAGCTCCGAGCGCGTGCGCCGCAGCACACCACCGCCGACCGAGTAGTAGGACATCGCCGACAGCGGCGGCGAGTAGGCGTGCACGCTCACCGCGGTCTCGCGCGCCCGGTTGGCCACGTCGTGCACGTGGCCCAGCCCGAAGGCGATGCTGCGGCCCGCGTCGACGACCCGGCGGCGCAGCCCCGGCCCGCGGCTCGGGAGCTCCTCGGCGACGCAGTCCCCGTCGTCGTCGCGTCCGGGGGTCCAGCGCCACTCGGTGAGGCCGCCGCGCACGACGGTCAGCGCGCCGAGCGAGCCGCCGTGGTCGTGCAGCTCGGCGGCCTGGTCGGTGGCCCAGGAGATCAGCCAGACGTCGAGGTGGTCGTCGGCGTGCAGGCGCCGCGACCAGCGGTGCGCGGGGTCGACCTCGACGGGGTGGCGGCCGGCGTCGACCTCGGCGGCGACCTCACGGGTGAGGGCGACGAGGTCGGCGAGGCTCGCCGGCGTCGGGCCGTCCTGCCAGCGCCGGCGGTCGGCGCGGCGGGAGCGGGGGCGGGTGAACGGGGTGGCGAGCGGGGCGGGCGCGGGTTCGGCCAGCGTGGTCACGGGTCGTGTCCTCGGGGTGCGGGCGTCCGCGCGCGCACGTCACCGGCGTCGGGGCCGGCTCCGGGGAGGAGGGTGCGTCACGCGGGCGAGGGGACGTCGCGACCGGGCGGGCGCGACGATCGTCTCGTCAGGCCCGCGGACACCACTGGTCGAACACGTGCGCGCGGCGGCTCTCCCAGAGGGGGCCGAGCAGGAAGTGGCGCACGACGCCATTGGACCACGACGTCCGGGGTACGTCACCTCCGGGCGCGGTGGCCTGTCGGGGGATCGGCTTAACCTGGACGACGGCCCGACCGCCGGCCCGCTCGACCACCACACCTCCCGGAGGACACCACGGAGCGCACGCCTGCCCGCACCGACCGCTCCGCCACCGACGGGGCCCGTGGCTGGGTCCGCCGCCTCGCCCGCGACTGCTGGCGCCACCGCGGCCTCACCGTCTCCGCGCTCACCGCGTCGGTGTTCGGCGTCAGCCTCGAGGCCGTCGGGCCCCTGCTCATCGGCACCGCGGTCGACCGGGCCGTCGCCGGCTCGACCGCCGGGCTCTCCGGCCTGGTCGCCGCGATGCTCGCCGTCGCCGTGGTCCGCTTCGGCGCCGCGTTCCTGCGCCGCTACCTCGGCGGGCGCCTCTCGCTCGGCGTCCAGCACGACCTGCGGCGCCGCGTCTTCGGCTCGGTGTCGCGGCTCGACGGCCCCAAGCAGGACGCGCTGCGCACCGGCCAGGTCGTCTCCCGGGCGAACTCCGACCTCCAGCAGGTGCAGGGCCTGCTGGGCATGGTCCCGCTGGTGGCGGGCACGCTCGGCCAGCTCGTGGTCTCGGTGGCGATCATGCTGTGGCTCTCGCCGCTGCTGACCGTCGTGGCCCTGGTGGTGCTGCCCGCCGGGGTCGTGTTCACCGGCAGGATGCGCCGGCGGCTGTTCCCCGCGACGTGGTCGGCGAGCCAGCGCGCGGCGGAGGTCGCCCAGCACGTCGAGGAGACCGTCACGGGCGTGCGCGTGGTCAAGGGCTTCGGGCAGGAGGGCCGGGAGGTGTCGCGGCTGCGTGCCGCCGCCGGGCGGCTCTACGCCGAGCGGCTGCGCGCGGCCTGGCTCAACGCCCGCCTCACCCCGACGCTCTCGGCGCTGCCGACGCTCGGCCAGCTCGGCGTGTTCGCCCTCGGCGGCGCGCTGGCGCTCAACGGCCAGATCACGCTGGGCGTGTTCATCGCCTTCACCTCCTACATCGCGGCGCTCGTCGGTCCGGCGCGCCTGGTCGCGGGGCTGGTCGTCACCGGCCAGCTCGCCCGGGCGGGCGTCGAGCGCGTCTACGAGCTCATCGACTCGCAGCCCGAGATCGTCGACGCCGCGGACGCCCGCGACGTGCCCGAGGGGCCGCTCGGGGTCGAGCTCGACGACGTGCGCTTCGGCTACGCGCGCAGCGAGCCGGTGCTGGACGGGATGTCGCTCGACATCCGTCCCGGCGAGACGGTGGCGCTCGTCGGCACCGCCGGCTCGGGCAAGTCGACGGTCGCGCTGCTCGCGCCCCGGTTCTACGACGTGCAGGGCGGGGCCCTGCGGGTCGGCCCGCCCGGTGGTGCCGTGGACGTGCGCGACGTGCGGCTCGACAGCCTGCGCCACGCCGTCGGCGTCGTGTTCGAGGAGGCCTTCCTCTTCTCCGACACCGTGCGGGCCAACATCGCCTACGGCTGCCCGGACGCCACCGAGGAGCAGGTCCGCGCCGCGGCCGCCGCCGCGCAGGCCGACGGGTTCATCGCCGAGCTCCCCGAGGGCTACGACACCCGGGTCGGCGAGCGCGGCCTGACGCTCTCCGGCGGTCAGCGCCAGCGCGTCGCCCTGGCCCGCGCCCTGCTCTACGACCCGCGGGTGCTGGTGCTCGACGACGCCACCTCGGCGGTCGACCCCACCACCGAGGCCGCCATCGGCGAGACGCTGCGGGCGGTCACCGCGCAGCGCACCACGATCGTCATCGCCCACCGGCGCTCGACGCTCGCGCTCGCCGACCGCATCGCGGTGCTCGACGGCGGCCGCGTGGTCGACGTCGGCACGCGCGACGAGCTCGAGGGCCGCTGCCGGCTGTTCGTCGAGCTGCTCGCCGGGCCCCCGGACCGCATCGACGAGACCGGCCCCGTCCCCGAGCCGGAGACCCCCGCCCGGGACACCGTCCCGGACGGCATCACCGCCGCCCTGTGGCCGGACCGCCCGGACCCGCACCGGCCCACGCCCGCGCCCGTCCCGGCGGCGGTGGCGCCGGGCGCGGCGGCGCTGGGCGGCGGGCTCGACGGCACCGCCCCCGCGGACATGCGCGAGGCGCTCGAGCGGCTGCCCGCGGCCACCGAGGAGCCGGACCTGCACGGCGAGGACCCGACGGCGCCGGACCCGCGGTTCCGCCTCGGCGGGCTGCTGCGCCCGGTCCGCTGGGCGCTCGCCCTGGTGGTCCTGTTCGTCGCGCTCGACGCGGCCGCCACCGTCGCCTTCCCGTCGCTGGCCCGGCTCGCGGTCGACGGAGGCATCCAGGGCGGCTCGCTCGACGTGCTGTGGCTGGCGGTGGGGCTGGGCCTCGTCGTGGTCGTGGTCGACTGGGTGGTGGTCGCCGCCCAGACCGTGCTCACCGCCCGGGTCGGCGAGGGGCGCCTGTTCCTGCTGCGCACCCGCAGCTTCGCCCACCTGCAGCGCCTCGGTCTCGACTTCTACGAGCGCGAGCTCGGCGGCCGGATCATGACCCGGATGACCACGGACGTCGACGCGCTGTCGACGTTCCTGCAGACCGGTCTCGCCCAGGCCGTCGTCGCGGTCCTGACGATCGTCGGCGTGGCCGTCGCGCTGCTGGTCACCGACCTCGAGCTCGCGCTGGTCTCGCTCGCGGTGATGCCGGTGCTGGTCGTGGCCACGATCGTCTTCCGGCGGCTGTCGTCGGCGGCGTACGCCGAGGCGCGCGAGCGCGTCAGCGTCGTCAACGCCGACCTGCAGGAGAACGTCGCGGGCCTGCGCGTCGCCCAGGCGCACACCCACGAGGAGCTCTCGGCCGCGACGTTCGCCGACAACAGCGACGCCTACCGCCGCGCCCGGCTGCGGGCCCAGCGGCTGATCGCCACCTACTTCCCGTTCGCGGCGATGCTGTCGGACCTGGCGCAGGCCGCGGTGCTCGGCGTCGGCGCCGCCCGCGTGGCCACCGGGGGCCTGTCCCCCGGCGTGCTCGCCGCCTTCCTGCTCTACCTGGCCATGTTCTTCGGGCCGGTGCAGCAGCTCTCCCAGGTGTTCGACGGCTACCAGCAGGCCCGCATCGGCCTGACCCGCATCGGCGAGCTGCTGCGCACGCCGACCTCGGTGCCGGCCCCGGCGGACCCGGTGCTCCTGGGCGACCTGCGCGGCGAGGTCGAGCTGCGCGACGTCGGCTTCTCCTACGCGGGCGCGTCGACCCCGGCGCTGTCGGACTTCTCGCTGCACGTGCCCGCCGGGCGCACCGTGGCGCTGGTGGGGGCCACGGGCGCGGGCAAGTCGACGGTGGTCAAGCTCGTCGCCCGCTTCTACGACGCCACGTCGGGCAGCGTGCTCATCGACGGCGTCGACGTCCGCGACCACGACCTGGCGACGCTGCACCGCCGCCTCGGGGTGGTGCCCCAGGAGGCGCACCTGTTCGTCGGCGACGTCGCGTCCAACATCGCCTACGGCGACCCGGACGCCACCCCCGCGCGGGTCGAGCAGGCGGCCCGGGACGTCGGGGCGCTGGACATGATCGGTTCGCTGCCCGCGGGCTTCCGCCAGCCGATCGGCGAGCGCGGGGGCGGGCTCTCGGCCGGCCAGCGCCAGCTCGTGGCGCTGGCCCGGGCGGAGCTCGTCGACCCCCGCCTGCTCCTGCTCGACGAGGCGACCGCGGCGCTCGACCCGGCCACCGAGGGGGCGGTGCTCGCCGCCGGGGAGAAGCTCGCCGCCCCGCGGACGACGTTCGTCGTCGCCCACCGGCTGGCCACGGCCGCCCGCGCCGACCACATCGTCGTGATCGACGGCGGGCGGATCCTCGAGGAGGGCACGCACGCAGACCTCCTCGACCGCGACGGCGCCTACGCACGGCTCTGGCGCGCCGGCGCCGGCACCGTCGACGACGTCGTGGGCGAGGACGGGCTCCTCGGCTCCGACGCCGACACGCCGGACGACCTCGCCCGGGCAGGCTGAGCGACCCCGACATTTCGTTCCGGCGGGCGCATCGGTTCACCTCAGTGGTGTAGTCGACGCTGGATGAACCCTCGTGGCCCACGGCACGGAGACGAGGCACCAGGCCGGCGAGCACGCCGGCCGCACAGAGAGGTGCACTCCGTGGGCATTCGCCGCACGCTCGCCACCGTGCTCGTGTCGGGGGCGGCCGCGCTGACCCTGGCCGGTGTCACGGCCGGGACCGCCGCCGCCGCCGAGCCGATCGCCACCATCCCCGACCTCACCGGCCAGTCGACCTCGGTCCGGCTGGACTCCGGGTTCACCGACGCGCTGCAGTCGCTCCAGGTCACCCCGGGCACCGTCGGCGACGCCACCATCACCGATGGCAGCGCCCGGTTCCCGATCACCGGCGGCAACGTCACCGTCTACCGCCCCGGCGACGCCAACCCGTACGTCCAGGGCCGCATCGAGCACAACGGCAGCGGGCTCAGCCTGACCAAGGGCGACACGAAGGTCGAGCTCACCGACTTCGTCATCGACCCGGGCAACCCCGCCACCCTGTCGGGCAAGGTCACCGCCAACGGCCAGACCGTGGCCGAGTCCACCGTCCTGTTCGACCTCGACGGCTCCACCCTGCAGCCGATCCAGACCGACGCGGCGGCCGGCACGGCCACCCTGACCGGCACCACCGTGCGGCTCGACCCCGGCGCGGCGACGGCGCTGAACCAGGCCTTCTCCACCGACGCGATCCAGGGTGGGCTGACCATCGGGATCGCCACGATCGTCGTCAACCTCCCCGGCCAGATGCCCGCCATGCCGCAGGGCGGCGTCGAGACCGGTGGCGGCTCGACGAGCGGCCCGGACACGGGGCTCGTCGCCCTGGGCGGCGCGGCCCTCGTGGCCGCCGGTGGCCTGGTGCTCGTGGCGCGCCGGCGCGCCGCCGGCCGGCGCGGCTGACCCGCCCGTCCTCCCCATCCGGCGGTTACTGGCTGGTATCGCTCGCTGAGCGAGCGATACCAGCCAGTAACTCCGGTCCTTCGCTCCCGGAGACGCCCGTGACCAGGTCCCGCCGCCTCGCCCTGGTGGTGGCCGCCACCCTCGCGGTCCTCGGGCTGGTCGCCGTCGGCGTCGGCGTGCACGGCACCAGCGCCCCGCCCGCCCCGCCCGCCCCCGTCGCCGCGACCGCCGAACCGACCACCGACGCTCCCCCGACGGCGTCCGGCCCCGTCCAGCGGCCGGCGGCGGGCGCCGCGCCCGTGGCCCTCGACATCCCCGCGATCGGCGTCGCGGGGCCGGTGAACAGCGTGGGCCTCCAGCCCGACGGCGCGCTCGAGGTGCCGGCGCCGGGGCCGCTCTACGACCAGGCCGCCTGGTACCGCGGATCGCCGACCCCCGGCCGGCTCGGGCCCGCCGTGATCCTCGGCCACGTCGACTCCGCCGCGAACGGGCCGTCGGTGTTCTACCGCCTCGGGGACCTGCGGCCCGGCGACCGCGCCACGGTGACCCTCGCCGACCGCACGACCCGCACCTTCGCCGTGGAGGCCGTGCGCTCCTACCCGAAGGACGCGTTCCCGCAGCTCGAGGTCTACGGCGACACGCCGGGCCCGGAGCTGCGCCTCATCACCTGCGGCGGCGACTTCGACCGCGCCGCGCACTCCTACCGGGACAACACGGTGGTCTTCGCCCGCCTCGTCACCTGACCCTGGTCGCGTGCACCACCAGGTTGTCGGTGTAGCTGCGCGCCCCGCGGTCGAAGTCGCCGGCGCAGGTCACGAGGCGCACCACGTCGTCCGGGGTGGCGCCGAAGACCGCGAAGGTCGGGAAGGCGTCCTTGGCGACCTGCTCGATGCGCTCGACGGCGTAGCGGGCCACCGACCCGTCCGCCCGGCCGACCTCGACGAGGTCCCCGGGGCGCAGGTCGCGGAGACGGAAGAACACGGCCGGGCCGCTGCGCGAGTCGACGTGGCCGAGCAGCACCGTCGGGCCGGGCCGGGCGACCGACGGGTCGAACCACCCCACCCGCGCGAAGTCCTGCGGGACCTCGGCCGTCCCGTCGGCCGCGACGCCGAGGCGCTGGACCTCCCGCTCGTCGACGCCGAGCGCCGGGATGCGCACCGAGGCCGGGACGACGCGGCCCCCGGGGGCCGCCACGGCCGGGGCGGGTGGTGGGACCTCCGGCGGGACGCCGCACGCCGCGAGGAGCACGAGCAGGGCCCCCGCGACCAGGACGATTCCCGACCGCAGGGGCCCCGCGCGCCACGTCACGCGCGCGACCGGGCCCCGCGCCGGCGCAGGACGGCGACCCCGGCCGCGACGGCGGCGAGGAGGCCACCGCCCGCCGCGAGCGCCGTGCCGGCGCCGTCACCGGTGGACGCCGTCGCGCCGGCCCCGGTCTCGACACCACCCATCGGGACGCGCGTGAGCTGGCCGCGCACGGCGCCGGCCGTGTACTCCGCGGTGTGGGTGTCGCCGAAGAACGCGGCCGGGTTGTCCTCGATCTCGCGTAGCGAGAACCCGGAGCCGGTGTCCTGCCCGTTCGCCATCACGCCCGTGGTGAACGGGCCCTGGAGGCAACCCGAGCTGGTGCGCGTCCCACCCTCGCCCGACGGGTTCGGGAACGCGATCCGCGGCGGGCCCGACATCCCCGGCTGCGCCTCGTGGATGTGCGTCGCGGTGCGCGCCGGGCTCTGGTACTCGCCGGTGACGCCGCGCAGGGTCAGGTCGTAACAGATGATCTCCTCGTCGCTGTTGATGCGGTAGTTGAAGGTGCCGGTGGCGCCCGGCTGCCCCGGTGCCGGCTGGTTGCTCATCCCCACGACCGTGTCGGGGGTCGCCATCACGGTGAACATCGAGGTGAAGGTGTCCGGCTCGGACACCTCCGTGTCGGCGGCGGACGCGGTGCCCGACGAGAGGACGACCGCACCGGCGGTCAGGACGGAGAGGGCGGCGAGCTTCGGGAGCGCACGGCGCACGAGGGCCTCCTTGATGGGCGAGATGTTCGATTTGCCCGTCTCTACGGGGGTCGCGCCGCCCGCGTTCACCGCCGGTCCGACGCGATCTCGGCTGAACGCGCCGGGCCCGTGTCCCGTACCGATCACCGTGACCCGTGCCGCGCTTTCGCACCCCGCTCGCGCGCACGTCACCACACGGACACACGGAGTCGTCCACGATGGTCCGGACGCCGGATCGTGCAGGGGGGAACGGGTGAGCGACGCCGCGGGCACGGCGCGGGCGCCGGTGGACCTGCGTCGCGTCGAGGATCTCGAGACCGCGTACCGCACCCACGCCGGCGAGCTCGAGCGCTTCGCGCTGCGCCAGCTGCGCGACCCCGGCGCCGCGGCGGACGTGGTGCAGGAGGTGTTCGTCCGCGCGTGGCGGCACGCCGAGCGCTACGACGCCGGGATCGCGAGCCTGCGGGTGTGGCTGTTCACGATCGCGAAGAACGTCGTCGTCGACCACGTGCGCCACGCCCGGAGCCGCCCCGGCACACCGACGGCACCCGCCGACCTGGCCCTCGTCGTCGGGCAGGGCGGGGACTTCAGCGACGACCTCGTCACCGCCTGGTTCCTCGAGGAGGCCCTGACCCGCCTGGGCGACGACCAGCGCAGCGCCATCGTGGAGACCTCCGTGCGCGGCCGCCCCTACGCCGAGGTCGCCGCGGAGCAGGGCGTGCCCGTCGGCACACTGCGCAGCCGGGTCTTCTACGGCCTGCGCACCCTGCGCCGGATCATGGACGACATGGGGGTCCCGCTGTGAGCACTCCGCCCGTCGGGCCGGCACACGAGCACCTCCGCGCGATGCTCGGCCCCCACGCGCTCGGCCACCTCGGCGACGCGGAGACCGCCGAGGTCGAGGCGCACCTGGGCACCTGCCCGTCGTGCCGCGCCGAGCTCTCCGCGATCGCGCCGCTGGCCGGCCCCCTCACCCGGGTCGACCCGGACACCCCCCACGTGCCCGGCGTCGCCCCGCCGGACGGGTTCGCCGGCGTCCTGCACCGCCTGGAGCGGGAGCCCACCCGCGAGCCGGCGCCCCTGCCCTCCTCCGACGACCTCGCCGCCCGCCGGCGCCGCAGGGCCCGTCCCCTGCTCACGGCAGCGGCCGCCGCCGTCATCGGGCTCGCCGGGGTCGGCGTCGGGCTCGCGCTCGCCGGGACGGGCGACCCGGCGGTCGCGCCCGTCGCCGTCCAGGCGCTCGACCCCACGGTCCGGGCCAGCGCGGGGACGATCGACCACTCCTGGGGGGTCGAGGTGGTGCTCACCGCATCCGGGTTCGCCGAGGGACAGCGCTACGAGGTCACCGTCCTGGACCGCACCGGACGCCCCGTTCCCGCCGGCGCGTTCCGCGGCACCGGCGGGGCGCCGATGGTGTGCCGGCTCAACTCGTCGGTGCTGCTCGACCAGGCCGGCGGCTTCGTCGTCACCGACGCCGACGGGGACGAGGTGCTGCGCTCGAGCTTCGCCTGATCACGGGGACGCCGCTGCGTGGGATGGCCCACGGTGCGTGCCCGTCCCGTGGCCCAGCGGCACGGACGCGGGCGGCGCAGCCGCATGGACCGGTGCAGAAGCCGACACGGCACCGACCCTCTCCTGTGTCAAGCGGTAATCTGGACACGTTCTCCGACGCCACCGCGACGACTGATTGAGGCGATCCCTAGTCGTGTCCAGTAGTAGCCCGACCGCCCAGTTCGGACCCAACGAGTGGCTGGTCGACGAGATGTACCAGCGCTACCTGGCCGACCCCGATTCCGTCGACGCGGCGTGGCACGACTTCTTCGCCGACTACAGCCCGGACACCGCGCCCGACGAGGCGGGCGCCCACACCAGCGCGGGCAACGCCGCCAACGGCAACGCGCCGCTCTCCGCCGACACCGCCGAGCCGCGCTCGGGCTCCGGCCCGTCCGGCTCGTCCGCGGGCAACGGCGCCGCGCCCCGCCCGGCCGCCGAGGCCCCGGCCGAGAGCCCGGCCCCGCGGCAGCAGGCCCAGCAGCAGCAGGCCCAGCCGAAGCCCGCCGAGAAGCCGGCCGCGGCGAGCAGCACCACCACGTCCGCCGCCGCGGGCCAGACGGCCGACGCCGCCGGCAAGCCGGCCGCGGGCACCACCAGCCCGGCGAAGTCGGCCCAGCCCGGCGGCAGCGGCGACGGCAGCGCCGAGACCACGAAGCCCCTGCGCGGGGCGGCGAACGCCATCGCCAAGAACATGACGGCGTCGCTGCAGCTGCCGACGGCGACGAGCGTGCGCGCCGTGCCGGCCAAGCTGCTGGCCGACAACCGCATCGTCATCAACAACCACCTGCGGCGCACGCGCGGCGGCAAGGTGTCGTTCACCCACCTCCTGGGCTACGCGATGGTGCGCGCCCTCGAGGCCTTCCCGAACATGAACCGGCACTTCTCCGAGGACGAGAAGGGCAAGCCCGCCGTCGTCGACCCGGGCCACGTCAACCTCGGCCTGGCCATGGACCTCAAGGCCAAGGACGGGTCGCGCTCGCTCGTCGTGGTCGCCCTGCGGGGCTGCGAGAACATGAGCTTCTCGCAGTTCTGGGCGGCGTACGAGGACATCGTCCGCAAGGCCCGGACCGGCGCGCTGACCAGCGAGGACTTCGCCGGCGTCACGATCTCGCTGACCAACCCGGGCACGATCGGCACCAACCACTCGGTGCCGCGCCTGAC
Source organism: Actinomycetospora chlora (assembly GCF_039542135.1). Lineage (NCBI taxonomy): Bacteria > Bacillati > Actinomycetota > Actinomycetes > Pseudonocardiales > Pseudonocardiaceae > Actinomycetospora > Actinomycetospora chlora. The sequence goes on along the minus strand of NZ_BAABHO010000013.1, from coordinate 45,126 downwards.
CGTCGGCCAGGGCACGATCGTCGGCGTCGGGGCCATGGAGTACCCCGCCGAGTTCCAGGGGGCGAGCGAGGAGAAGCTCGCCGACATGGGCATCAGCAAGATCATCACGCTGACGTCCACGTACGACCACCGGATCATCCAGGGCGCCGAGTCCGGCGACTTCCTGCGCCGCATCCACCACCTCGTGCTCGGCGAGGACGGCTTCTACGACGACATCTTCGCGTCGCTGCGGATCCCCTACGAGCCCATCCGCTGGCGCCAGGACCTGCCGTCGTCGACCATCGACCGCACCGCTCGGATCATCGAGCTGATCGACGCGTACCGCACGCGCGGTCACCTCATGGCCGACACCGACCCGCTGTCGCACCCGCAGCGCAAGCACCCCGACCTGGACATCGCGTCGCACGGGCTCACGCTCTGGGACCTCGACCGCGAGTTCCCCGTCGACGGGTTCGCCGGCCGCGGCTGCATGAAGCTGCGCGACGTCCTCGGCGTCCTGCGCGACTCGTACTGCCGCACCATCGGCGTCGAGTACATGCACATCCTCGACCCGGAGAAGCGCGCCTGGCTGCAGGAGCGCATCGAGCGCCCGCACGAGAAGGTGCCGGTCGCCGAGCAGAAGTACATCCTCTCCAAGCTCAACGCCGCCGAGGCGTTCGAGGCGTTCCTGCAGACCAAGTACGTCGGGCAGAAGCGCTTCTCGCTCGAGGGCGCCGAGACCGTCATCCCGCTGCTCGACGCGGTGCTCGACACCGCGGCGGCGCACGAGATGGACGAGGTCGTCATCGGGATGCCCCACCGCGGACGCCTCAACGTGCTGGCCAACATCGTCGGCAAGCCGGTCTCGCAGATCTTCCGCGAGTTCGAGGGCAACCTCGACCCGGGCCAGGCCCACGGCTCCGGCGACGTGAAGTACCACCTCGGCGCCGAGGGCAAGTTCTTCCGGATGTTCGGCGACGGCGAGACCACGGTGTCGCTGACCAGCAACCCGTCGCACCTCGAGGCCGTCGACCCGGTGATGCAGGGCATCGTGCGGGCCAAGCAGGACCTCCTCGACCGGGGTCCCGAGGGCTTCACCGTCATGCCCGTGGCGCTGCACGGCGACGCCGCGTTCGCCGGCCAGGGCGTGGTCGCCGAGACGCTGAACCTCGCGCTGCTGCGCGGCTACCGCACCGGCGGCACGGTGCACGTGGTGGTCAACAACCAGGTCGGCTTCACCACCGCGCCCGAGCACACCCGCTCGTCGCAGTACAGCACCGACGTCGCGAAGATGATCGACGCGCCGGTGTTCCACGTGAACGGCGACGACCCCGAGGCCTGCGTGTGGGTCGCGCGGCTGGCCGTGGAGTTCCGCGAGCGCTGGAACTCCGACGTCGTGATCGACATGATCTGCTACCGGCGCCGGGGCCACAACGAGGGCGACGACCCCTCGATGACCCAGCCGGAGATGTACGACGTCATCGACGCCAAGCGCTCGGTGCGCAAGACCTACACCGAGTCGCTGATCGGCCGCGGCGACATCTCGCTGGAGGAGGCCGAGCACGCGCTGCGCGACTACGGCAGCCAGCTCGAGCACGTCTTCAACGAGGTCCGCGAGCTCGAGAAGGCCGACGCGGAACCCAGCCCGTCGGTCGAGTACGAGCAGGCTCTGCCGCCGTCGCTGCAGACCGCGGTGCCGCTGGAGGTCATCCAGCGCATCGCCCGCGCGCACACCGAGCTGCCCGAGGGCTTCACGGTGCACCCGCGCGTCAAGCCGGTGCTCGAGCGGCGCGGCAAGGCGTCGTCGATCGACACCGAGGAGGGCATCGACTGGGCCTACGCCGAGCTCCTCGCGTTCGGGTCGCTGCTCATCGACGGCAAGCTCGTGCGCCTGTCCGGCCAGGACTCCCGCCGCGGCACGTTCGTCCAGCGCCACTCGGTGGTCATCGACCGGCACGACGGGTCGGAGTACGTCCCGCTGCGCAACCTCACCTCCGACCAGGGCCGCTTCATGCCGTACGACTCGGCGCTCTCGGAGTTCGCCGCGCTCGGCTTCGAGTACGGCTACTCGGTGGCCAACCAGAACGCCCTGGTGCTCTGGGAGGCGCAGTTCGGCGACTTCGTCAACGGCGCTCAGCCGATCATCGACGAGTTCATCTCGTCCGGTGAGGCGAAGTGGGGCCAGACCTCCGACGTCGTCCTGCTGTTGCCGCACGGCCACGAGGGCCAGGGCCCGGACCACACCTCGGGACGCATCGAGCGCTTCCTGCAGCTGTGCGCCGAGGGCTCGATGACCGTCGCGGTGCCGTCCAGCCCGGCGAACTACTTCCACCTGCTGCGCCGCCACGCCACCGACGGCGTGCGCCGCCCGCTGGTCGTCTTCACGCCGAAGTCGATGCTGCGCAACAAGGCGGCGGTCAGCCCGGTGGAGGAGTTCACCTCGGGCGGCTACCGGCCGGTCCTGGACGACCCGGCCTTCGCCGAGCACGGCACCGACGGCGTCACCCGCGTGCTGCTCTGCGCCGGCAAGATCTACTACGAGCTGGTCGCGGCCCGCGAGAAGGCGGGCCGCACGTACGACACCGCGATCGTGCGGATGGAGCAGCTCTACCCGCTGGCCACCGAGGAGCTCACGGCGGTGCTCGACCGGTACCCGAACGCGGACGACGTCCGCTGGGTGCAGGAGGAGCCGGCCAACCAGGGCGCCTGGCCGTTCCTGGGCCTGTGGCTGCCGGAGCGGATGAAGGGCCGGCTGCCCCACCTGACGCGCGTCTCCCGCCGCCGCATGGCCGCCCCGGCCGCCGGCGTCGCCAAGGTGCACGAGGTGGAGCAGAAGGCGCTCATCGCCGAGGCGCTCGCGGACTGAGGACGGTGTACTTCACCGACCGCGGGATCGAGGAGCTCGAGGACCGGCGGGGCGAGGAGGAGGTCAGCCTGGCGTGGCTGGCCGACCGCCTCCGCGCCTTCGTCGACGCCCACCCCGAGCACGCCGGCGCCGCCGACCGGTTCGCGACGTTCCTCGCCCGCGACGACAGCGATGACGAGTAGGGACGTCCCTCAGCCGAGCCCGAACTCGCGCAGCTTGCGGTAGAGCGTCGTCCGGCCGATGCCGAGGGCCGCGGCGGCGCGGCTGCGGTTGCCGCCGGCCTCGCGCAGAGCGGCGGCGACGGCGTCGCGCTCCGCGCGCTCGAGCAGACCGGGCGTCCGGCCGCGGGCGCCGTCGCGCAGCTCGGCGGGCAGGTCGCCGGGCTCGACGACACCGCCGGCCGCCCGCCGGGCCAGGGCGGTCACGGTCGCGCGCAGCTCGGCGACGTCGCCGGGCCAGTGCCAGGTGGTCAACAGGTCCCAGGCGCCGGGAGCGAGGCGGGTGTCGCGCTCCGGGGCGGGGAGCCCGTGGAGGACCGACCGCACGAGCCCCGGCAGGTGGCCGGGCGTGCCCGCCAGGGACGGCAGGTGCACGGTCGTGGCGATCCGCCGCACGGTCCCCCGCAGCGGGTCGGTCCAGGCCTGCGCGTCGACGGTGAGCACGAGGGGCCCGCCGTCGTCGGCGAGCGCCGCCAGCCGCACCAGGCCGTCGCGGTCGAGGACGTCGGCGTGCCGGACGAGGACCCCGCGCGAGGTGCAGGTCGCCGCGTCCGCCCACCGGACCGGGTCCCGGGCCGGGTCGACGACGACCGGGTCACCGGCGTCCTGCGCGCGCAGCAGTCGCCGGGCGAGGTCGGTCCGGCCGCTGCCCGCGGGGCCCGACACCGCGATCCGCTCGCCGTGCCGCAGCGCCTCCCGCAGGTCGCGGTCCACCTCGGGGACGTGGTGCAGGGGCGGGGGTGACGCCGCGCCGGCGGCCGGGAGCCGAGGTCGAGGCCGTCCGGGGACCACCCGCACGCTGAACGCGATCCGCCCGCCGTCGCGGATCGGCTCGACGAGCGCGTCGCGCGTTCCGTCGGGCAGGGGCACCGCCATCCGCCGCGGGCGGTGGGGACCGTGCTCGGCCAGGAAGCGCCACAACGACGGGTGCAGGTCGGGCCCGGCGTGGACGAGGCCCTGCCGGTTCGCCAGCACCGTGTCCTCGTCGACGACGAACGCCGCGGCCCCGTCGCCGTCGACGGCCAGGTAGGAGCGCACCAGCCGCCGGCGCCGCTCGCCCGCCCCGTCGAGCAGCCGCTCCTCGATCTGCCGGCCGATGTCCGAGGTCATCGCGGTCATCAGCGGGTGGACGTCCCGCGCCGCGCAGGCCAGCGAGAACGAGCCGAGCAGGCGTCCGGTCCAGGGCTCGACGATGGGGGTCCCGGCGCACGTGAGGTTCTCCAGGAGCGGGTGGTAGTGCTCCGGGCCGCGGACGAGCACCGGGCGCCGCTCGACCAGCACGGTGCCGAGCCCGTTGGTGCCGACGGCGTGCTCGGAGAAGTCCGAGCCCTCCACCGCGCTCGCGCGGTCCATCTCGGTGCGCTGCCGGCGTTCCTCGGCGTGGCGCACGACGATCCGGCCCGTCGCGTCCGAGAGCACCATCGCGACCGGCACGTCGGCGAAGCTCTGCCGCAGCCGCTCGAGCACCGGCGCGGCCGCGCGCGACAGCGCCGGAGCCGGGTCCTCGGGCTCGCGGTAGGGGATGCGACCGGGGTCGGCGGGGACGCCCTCGCCGACGCAGCGCCGCCAGCTCGTCTCGATCAGCGCGGGCACGCCGGCGCGGCCGGGCGGCACGACGAGGACGCCCTCGTCGACCAGGGCCTCGCGGCGACGTCGCGTCCGCACCATCTGCGCCGACGACATCGTCGGCCGGCTCTCGTCCCGCATCCGCTCGTCCTGCACCGCCCCGCGTATCGGTGGGCCCCCCGAGGCACGCACCCGCCCACCACAGTGCCCCACGTCACAGGCCCGGCGCCAGAGGCGCCGGGCTCGCCGACTGTTCCGGATCGGAACAGCCCGGCCGGGTCCCGGCCGGAGAAGGTCGGTGCCGAAGTGAGCACGAGGAGGCACCCATGACGGAGACGACACCGGCGACCTCGGTCGAGGCGGACGCGCTGCGCGCCCTCTACGCCGACTGGACCGCGATCATGACCTCGACGCCGGACCTGACGACGCGGCTGTTCCGCAGCATCTTCGACGAATGGCACCAGCCCACGCGCGAGCCCGAGGACGTCACGTACGCGCAGGAGACGATCGGCGGCGTGCCGGGACTGTGGGCCCTACCGATCGGCGCGGACCGGACCCAGGTGCTGCTCTACCTCCACGGCGGCGGGTTCGCCGTCGGGTCGGCCTCGAGCCACCGCAAGCTCGCCGGGCACGTCGCCAAGGCCCTCGGCGTCACCGCGTTCGTGCTCGACTACCGCCGCGCACCCGAACACCCGCACCCCGCGCAGGTCGAGGACGGTGTCGCGGCGTTCGTGGGGCTCACGGAGCGCGGTCTCCGTCCCGAGGACGTCACCACCATCGGCGACTCGGCCGGCGGCAACCTCGCCGTCGCCGTGCCGCTGGCCCTGCGCGAGCAGGGGCTCCCGCTGCCGGGACGGATCGTCGCGTTCTCCCCGTGGCTCGACATGGAGAACACCGGCGAGAGCCTCGTGACCAACGCGGAGACCGACGCGCTGGTCACCGTTCCCCTGCTCGAGAGCATGATCGCCGGCGTCCTCGCCGACGGGGCGATCCACCCGCGCACGCCCCTGGCCAACCCGCTGCACGCCGACCTCGCGGGCCTCCCGCCCCTCTACGTGGACGCCGGGGACGCCGAGACCCTGCGCGACGACGCCGTCCGGCTCGCCGCGCGGGCCGAGGCGGCGGGCGTCGACGTGACCCTCTCGATCGTCGACGACATGCAGCACGTCTTCCCGTTCCTGGCCGGCACGGCGCCCGAGGCGGACGACGAGATCGCCCGCGTCGCCGCCTGGTATCGCACCACGATGAGGAGCACCCGATGAGCACGGACCTCGACGCCATCGTCATCGGCGCCGGCTTCGGCGGCATCTACATGCTGCACAAGCTGCGCGACCAGCTCGGCCTGCGCACCCGCGCCCTGGAGAAGGGCGGCGGGGTCGGCGGCACCTGGTACTTCAACCGCTACCCGGGCGCGAAGTCCGACACCGAGGGCTTCGTCTACCGCTACTCCTTCGACGACGACCTGCTCGCCGAGTGGGACTGGAGCACCCGCTACCTCGACCAGCCCGATGTGCTGGCCTACCTCGAGCACGTCGTCGAGCGCTTCGACCTCGGCCGGGACATCCAGCTCGACACCGAGGTCACCTCGGCGGTGTTCGACGAGGAGCAGGACCGCTGGGTCGTCACCACGGCGGCCGGCGAGCGCCTCACGGGTCGCTACCTCGTCACCGCGCTCGGGCTGCTGGCCCGGACCAACATCCCCGACATCCCGGGGATGGACGACTTCGCCGGGCGCCTGGTGCACACCAACGCCTGGCCCGACGACCTCGACCTGCACGGGAAGCGGGTCGGCGTGATCGGCACGGGCTCGACCGGCACGCAGTTCATCGTCGCGGCCGCCCCGCAGGCCGAGCACCTCACCGTCTTCCAGCGCTCCCCGCAGTACGTCGTCCCGTCCGGCAACGGGCCCGTCGACCCCGACGAGGTGGCACGCACCAAGCGGGACTTCTCGACCATCTGGGAGCAGGTGCGCGGCTCGGCCGTCGCCTTCGGGTTCGAGGAGAGCACCGTCCCCGCCATGGAGGTCTCGGCCGAGGAGCGCGAACGGGTGTTCCAGGAGAACTGGGACAAGGGCAACGGCTTCCGGTTCATGTTCGGCACGTTCAACGACATCGCCACCGACCCGGACGCCAACGCGGCCGCCGCGGCCTTCATCCGCCGGAAGATCGCCGAGATCGTCGACGACCCCGAGACGGCCCGCCGGCTCCAGCCGACCGACCTCTACGCCAAGCGCCCCCTGTGCAACGAGGGCTACTACGAGACCTTCAACCGCGACGACGTCACCCTCGTCGCGCTGGGCGAGACCCCCATCGAGCGGATCACACCGCGCGGCGTGCGCACCGCCGACGGCGTCGAGCACGACCTCGACGTCCTCGTGCTGGCCACCGGCTTCGACGCCGTCGACGGCAACTACCGGGTGCTGGACCTGCGCGGGCGCGGCGGGCAGCACATCGACGACCACTGGGCCGACGGCCCCACCAGCTACCTCGGGGTGTCCGTCGCCGGCTTCCCGAACATGTTCATGATCCTCGGGCCGAACGGCCCGTTCACCAACCTGCCGCCCAGCATCGAGGCGCAGGTCGACTGGATCGGCGAGCTGGTCCGGCGGGCCGAGGAGTCGGGCGCGCGGGCCGTCGAGCCGACTCAGGACGCCGAGGACGGGTGGACGCGGACGTGCCGGGAGATCGCCGACGCGACGCTCTTCCCGCAGGCCGACTCCTGGATCTTCGGTGCGAACATTCCGGGCAAGCGGAACGCCGTCATGTTCTACATGGCCGGCCACGCCGCCTACCGCGAGCAGCTCGGGCAGGTCGCCGACGCCGGCTACGAGGGGTTCGTCATGGCCGGTCAGACCGCGTCGAGCCGCTCGGACTCCTCGTAGCGCATGACGGGCAGCAGGGACGGCTCCGGGCCCTCGGGGTCGGCGGCGCAGGCGTCGAGCGCCGCGTGCAGGGCGGCGGCGTCGAGGCCCACGCCGAGGAACACCAGCCGGGCGCCGGCGACGGCGGCCGAGCGGGGTGCGGGACGCACCCGGATCGCCGTGCCGACCGTCTGCACGACGAACGGCGCCGCGCCGGGGAACCGCACGACGCCCTTGGCGCGGAACACCCCGGCCGGTCCCGCCTCGAGGAACGCCGCGAACCGGCCCGGGTCGAGCGGGGCGTCGCGCTCCACGGCGACGCTCTCCCACGCGGTGTGGGCGTGCTCCGCGGGGGCGTCCTCCCGCAGCAGGGCGTCGAAGGACAGCTGGCCCGACCGCGGCGGCGACCGCCGGGCCGGCGGGTCGACCAGCAGCGCCGGGTCGACCGCGCCCCGGACCACCGGGAGCACGGGCCCCGGCGCGATCGACCGCAGGGCCTCCAGCAGCGGGCCGGGGTCGTCGACGCGGTCGACCTGGTTGAGCACCACGAGGTCGGCGAGGCGGACCACGCCGCCGTCGGGGCCGTCGGGCTCGCCCTCGACGGCGTCGACGACCACCACCAGGCCGCCGTACGCCGCGTGCCGGGCCTCCCCCGCGATCGCGTCCAGCAGGAGGCGTACCAGCTCGCTGGGCTCGGCGAGGCCGCTGGCCTCGACCACCACGAGGTCCAGGCGCGCCGACGGCGCCGTCAGGTCGGCGAGCAGCCCGGCCAGGCCGTTCGCGTCGGTGGTGCAGCACAGGCACCCGTCGGCCAGCGACGTCACGGCGCTGGCCTGCCCGGCGACGAGCATCGCATCGATGCCGATCGCCCCGAAGTCGTTGACCACGACACCGATCCGGACCCCGTCGGCCCGGCGCAGCAGGTGGTTGACCAGCGTCGACTTGCCGGCACCGAGCCGACCGGCGACCAGCACCACGGGGACGCGGCGGACCATGCCGACCAGCCTGGCAGAGGGTCCGCCGCGCCCGGGCGGCTACCGGATGCCGGCGGAGTTCAGCCAGTCACGCGCGACCTGCGCCGGGTCCGGGCGGTCCGGGCCGGCCAGGCGGGCGTTGAGCGCGGTGAGCTGGGCGGTGTCCATGCGCTGCGAGATCTGGTTCAGCGTGTCGGCCACGCGCGGGTCGGACGTCTTGGCGCGGTTGATCACCGGCACGACGTTCTGGGCCGCGAAGTTCGACCGCGGGTCCGCGAGCACCACGAAGTCGTTCTGCGGGATCGACGCATCGGTGGTGAACAGGTCCGCCGCCTGGACGGTGCCGTCGCGCAGCGCCGCCACGGTGAGCGGGCCGCCGGCGTCGAGGGCGCGGAACTCCTTGAACGTGCAGCCGTAGAGGCGCTGCAGCCCGGGGATGCCGTAGGGGCGCTGCTGGAACTCCGGCGGGCCGCCGAAGGAGACGGTCGGGCAGAGCCGCGTGAGGTCCTCGATCGAGGTCAGGTTGTTCTGGGTGGCGAAGGCCCGCGTGACCACCACGGCGTCCTTGTCCTCCGCGGCGCTCTGCGGCAGCAGCTGGAGGTTCGGCGGCAGCTTCGCGCCCACCTGCTGGTAGACCTGGTCCGAGGCCGTCGCCGTGGCCTGCGGGTCGAGGAACTGCAGCAGGTTGCCGGTGTAGTCGGGCACGAGGTCGATCTCGCCGCGCTGCAGCGCAGGGAAGTACGTCTCGCGGCTGCCGATGCCGAAGCGGCGCTCGACGGCGACGCCCTTCTGCTCCAGGGCCGTCGCGTAGATCTCGGCGAGGAGGCGGTTCTCGGTGAAGTTCGCCGAGCCGATGCGGACCGTGCCCTGCGCGGACGGGGCGGCGGGCTGGGTCGCCAGCGGGTCGGAGTTGCCGCCGCAGCCGGCGAGGAGCACGCCGACGGCGGCGAGCGCCGCCAGGAGCAGCGCACGCGGGGATCGGGTCACGGTCGGGCCTCTCTCGAAGGGATCGGGGCAGGGGTGGGTGCGGGCTCGCGGCGTGCCGAGGGCAGCCGCAGCCGATCGGGGCCGGGCGTCACCAGACGCCCGAGGGTCTGCAGGACGAGCTCGACGACGACCGACAGCACGGCGACGATCAGCGCGCCGCCCAGCATCTGCGGGAAGTCGCGGACGGCGAAGCCGTCGATGATGTAGCGCCCGAGGCCGCCGAGCCCGACGTACGCGGCGATCGTCGCCGTGGCGATGACCTGGAGCGTCGCGAAGCGCACGCCGCCGAGCACGAGCGGCACCGCGGCCGGGATCTCGACACCGAACAGGATCTGGTGCTCGCGCATGCCGATGCCGCGGGCGGCGTCGACCGCGCCCGGGTCGGCGCCGGCGACGCCGGAGTAGGCCCCGGCGAGCATCGGCGGGATCGCGAGCAGCACCAGGGCGAGGGTCGGCGGCAGCAGGCCCAGCCCCAGGAGCAGCACGAAGAGCACGAGGACGCCGAGCTCGGGCAGCGCGCGCAGGCCGTTGGCGACGCCGACCACGGCCAGGCCCCCGCGGCGCGTGTGCCCGACGAGCGCCCCGATCGGCAGCGCGATCACCGCGGCGATGGCGACGGCCAGCAGCGTGTACCCGAGGTGCTCGAGCACGCGGGCGGGGATGCCGGCCGAGCCGCTCCAGCGGGTGGGGTCGCCGAACCAGTCGACGAGACGTCCGAGCACGCCTACACCCCCTGCCGTGCGCGCGCCCACGGGGTGAGGGCACGTCCGAGCGCGAGCCACAGCGCGTCGAAGACGAACGCGAGCAGGATCGAGCCGACGATGCCGGTGGCCACCATCGCCGTGTAGTCCTGCTGGAAGCCGTCGGTCATCAGCGTGCCCAGGGACTGGATGCCGACCAGCGCCCCGACCGTGACCAGCGAGAACGACGACACCGACGCCACCCGCAGGCCCGCGGTGAGCACCGGCACGGCCAGCGGGAGCTGCACGCCGAGCAGCAGGCCCACCGGGCGGTACCCGACGGCGACCGCGGCGGTGGTGACGGTGTCGGGCACGGCGTCGAGCGCCTCGGCGACGCTGCGGACCAGCAGCGCGACGGTGTAGATGATCAGCGTGAGCCCGACGTTGACCGGGCTGAGGATCGGCGTGCCCAGCACGAGCGGGATGAACACGATCAGCGCGAGCGAGGGGATGGTGTAGAGCGCGCCCGACAGCGGCACGAGCACCCGCCGCGCCCCCGGCGAGAGGTGCGCCCACCAGCCCAGCGGCAGCGCGATCACGAGCCCGAGGACGACCGGGACCACCGCCAGCAGGACGTGGTCGACGACGAGCTCGTCGATGTCGTAGCCGAAGGCCCTCACGCGCCGGCGTCCCCGGACCGCGCGCCCCGGTCGAGCAGCGCCAGGACGTCGTCGGTGTCGACCCCGCCGCGGTAGCGACCCTCGCCGTCGACGGCGACGCCGCGCCCCGCGGGCGAGCTCAGCGCCGCGTCGAGCGCGCCGCGCAGCGTGCCCGCGCCCTCGACCGCAGCGACCGCGCTGTCCGGGCCGCCCTCGGTGACGTACACCGACCCCAGGTCGTGGCGCCCGCCGTCGGGCCCGCGCCACGCCGCGGGGCGCTGCGCGCCGTCGAGCAGCAGCGTCCACTCCCCCGGCACCCCCGACGAGGAGCCGTTGGCGTCCGGGCTGGTGGGCAGGTCGACCAGACGGAGCGCGGTGGCCGGCACGAACCCGAGACGCCGGTAGCCGCGGTCGCGCCCCACGAACCCGGAGACGAACTCGTCCACCGGCGCCGCCAGCAGCTCGTCCGGCGGCGCGAACTGGGCCAGCCGGCCGCCCACCCGCAGCACCGCCACGCGGTCGCCGAGACGGATGGCCTCGTCGATGTCGTGGGTGACGAACAGGATCGTCTTGCCCAGGTCGGCCTGCAGGCGCAGCAGCTCGTCCTGCAGCTCGACGCGCACCACGGGGTCGACCGCCGAGAACGGCTCGTCCATGAGCAGGACGGGCGCGTCGCCGGCCAGCGCGCGGGCGACGCCGACGCGCTGCTGCTGGCCGCCGGAGAGCTGCGCGGGCCACCGCTGGGCCAGCGCGGCGTCGAGGCCGACCCGCTCGAGCACCTCGGCGGCGCGGGCGCGGGCCTGGGCGCGCGGCATCCCCTGCAGCACCGGGACGGTGGCCACGTTGTCGATCACCCGGCGGTGCGGGAAGAGCCCGGCCTGCTGGATGACGTAGCCGATGCCCCGGCGCAGCTCCGCCGGGTCGGCCTCCGCCACGTCGCGGCCGTCGAGGTGCACCGACCCGGAGGTGATCTCGACCATCCGGTTGACGGTGCGCAGCGAGGTCGTCTTGCCGCAGCCGGACGGCCCGACCAGCACCGTGATCTCGCCCTCGCGGGCGGTGAGCGTGAGGTCCTCCAGGCCCACCGTGCCGTCGGCGAAGCGCTTCCCCACGTCGCGGAACTCGATCAAGGTGGCTGCCCCCGGTTCCGTCGGTGGCGCAGGGTCGGCCACCCGAGTCGTCGCGAGAATGTAGCCGGAGCCCCCGACACCCGCGACCGATCACGCACCGCGGGTGACCGCCGGTGTGACCGCGGTCTCAGCCGGCCGTCAGCCCGCGGCCCGGTCGACCGGGGTCAGCGGGCCCCGGCGCAGCAGCTCGGTGAACTCCTCACCCGGCACGGCGCGGGCGAACAGCCAGCCCTGGTAGGCGTGCACACCGAGGTCGCGCAGCACCGCGAACTGGTCGGCGTCCTCGACGCCCTCGGCCACGCAGACCTGCCCGATCGCGGCGGTGAGGTCGACGACGGCGCGGGCCACGGCCCGGTCGGACTCGCCGGTGGCGACGCCGCGGACGAACCCGCGGTCGAGCTTGACGATCTGCGCGGGCAGGCCGGTGAGGCGCGAGAGCGACGAGTAGCCGGTGCCGAAGTCGTCGACCGCGAAGCGCACGCCCGCGGCGATGAGCTCGTTCATCTCCCGCAACGTGGTCGCGGGCAGGTCGGCCAGGCAGGTCTCCACCAGCTCGAGCACGAGGCGGTCCCACGGCAGCCCGGCGTCGGTGACGGCGTCGTGCACGGTCTCGAGGAAGTCGGGGTCGCCCGGCAGCAGGCCGGCGAGGTTCACCGCCACCGACGGCACGACCCCGTCGGGGCCGGCCGACGGCCACACCGCGGCCTCGCGGACCGCCGTGCGCAGCACCCAGCGGTCGAGCTCGCCGAGCAGGTCGGCGGCCTCGGCCACCGGCAGGAACTTGTCCGGGAAGATCAGGCCCTGCTCGGGGTGCTGCCAGCGCACCAGCGCCTCGGCGGTCTGCACCCGCCCGTCCGGGCCGACGACCGGCTGGAAGTGCAGCACGAGCTCGTCGTTGACCATCGCCTCGCGCAGCTGGGTCTCCATGCGCAGGGCCTCGTCGGCGCCCTTCATGATCGCCTCGTCGGCGAGCGCGAACCGCCCGTTGCCGCCGCTCTTGGCCTCGAACAGCGCGGCGTCGGCGAAGCGCATGAGGTCGCCGGTGCCGGGGTGGCCCGGGGCGGGCTCGAGGCCGGCGAGCTCGGTGGCGCGCTCGCGGCGCAGGACCTGGGCCACCGGGTCGTCGGTCGGGTCGACCTCGCCGGCCGCCGGGTCGAGGTCCTCCGGGCCGATGCCGATCGTGGCGCCGACCGCCGCGCCGACCGTCGCCGAGATGCGCACGAGCTGGCCGTGCACCGGGATCGCCGTGCGCAGGATGCCGGCCACCGTGGCGCTCAGGGCGTCGAGGCCGCCGTGCAGGTCGACGTCCGCGCACACGACGACGAACTCGTCCCCCGCGCTGCGCGTCGCCGCGCACCCGGCGGGTAGCCGCTCGCGCAGGCGGCCCGCGAGCTCGACGAGCAGCTCGTCGCCGGCGTCGTGGCCCAGGGAGTCGTTGACGCGCTTGAAGTTGTCGAGGTCGCAGAACAGCACGCCGACCCGGCGGGCGGCCGGCCCGGCCAGCAGGTGCGACACCGTGGTCGTCAGCGCGCGGCGGTTGGGCAGCCCGGTGAGCTCGTCGTGCATGGCCTGGTGGCGCAGGCTGGCCTCGACGCGGCGGGCGTCGGTGACGTCGGTGAACACGACGAGGTGGGTGACGCCGCCGTCGTCGTGCACCGACACCGACACGTGCAGCTCGCACCACACCGGCGCCGCGTCGGCCCCGCCCGCGCCGCGCTCCCGGGTGCGCAGCGCCCGCGGCGAGCACGACCAGCTCACCGACCCGGCCGAGCCCGCCGGGCGGGCGAGCAGCGGCGTCGCGAGCCCGGCCCCGTCGGCCTCGGCGTCGAGGTCGAGCAGCTCGTCGGCGCGGCGGTACCGCAGAGAGTCGAGGCCCTGGCCCAGCAGCCGGCACAGCGACTGGTTCGCGTCGACCAGCCGCTCGTCGTCGTCGAACATCGCGATGCCGACCGGGGCGACGGCCAGCAGGTCGGTGAACCGCTGGGTGGAGACGCGCAGCCGCTCCTCGGCCTGGCGCCGGGCGGTGACGTCGGCGGCCGTGCCGAGCACCGTGCCCCCCGCCCGGCCGCCCTGGCGCAGGGCCGCGTGCACCTGCAGGATGCGCCCGCTGCCGTCGCCGAGGCGCACCTCGGCCCCGAGCGGGGCGCCCCCCGAGACGAGCGCCTCCCAGGCGCGGAGGAACGCCGCGCGGTCCTCGGGGTGCAGCGCCGCCAGCAGGCCCTCGGCGCGCCGGGCGGCGTGCGGGTCGACACCGAGCAGGTCGGTGAGCACCGGCGAGAGCCACGCGGAGCCGGTCGCGAGGTCGACCTCCCAGTGCCCGAGCCCGGCGATCCGCTCGACCTCGGCCGCCGAGGGCGGCGCGGCGCTGAACGGCGCCGGGGCCGTCGTGGGCACGAGGACGAGCACCGCGCCGCCGCCGGCCTCCGGCCACACCACGACCTGCACCGGCAGCGGCGGCGCCCCGACCCGGCGCAGGCCCGCGACGAGGAGGCCGTCCGCGCCCGCCGCCGGGTCGGCCGGGCCGACGCCGACGAGCAGCTCGCCGACGGGCCGGCCGAGCACGTGGCGGGGCTCGAGGCCGCCCGCGGGGTCGACGAGCCGCGTCACTGCGTCGCCGACCTCGACGACGCGGCCGAGCTCGTCGTGGCGCAGGGCGGCGCCGTGCGGCAGCGGGGACGTCCCGTACGGGAGCGGCCCGGCCGGGGGGCCGGCCGGGGGCCCGGGCGGCATCGGGGGCAGCGACGGCACCGTCGCCGGCCGGCGGTCGCCGCCGGGGCGTGCCGCGCGCGCCCCGTCCCCGGGGGTCGCCGTCGTCGCGCGGACGACGGCGAGGCCCCGCGGGCCGGGCTCCGGCACGGCACTGCTCACGCATCTCCCCCTCGCCTCGGCGGCGGCGGCGTGTGGAACGCACCGTCCGTCTCTGTCTCAGGCAACGAAGGAGACCGGTTCCGGGTCCGGGGGGATCACCCCGTGGAGGGACCCCGCGCGGCGACCGTGAGGTGCGACGCGTTCTGCTGCACGACACGGACGGTCGACCTTGAGGTCACCGACCGGTCGGCGCGACGAAGCGGAACGCCTCCACGACGAACGGCGGTGGTGACAGGGCCACTCGGCCGATCGTCCCGCGGATCACCCACGTGCGGATCATCGACTCACCGTCGGTGGGTCCTGGCCGCCGCGAGCGGTCCACCGAGCGCTACGAGCGACCCGCAGCCGCCGAAAGGTGGAACCCGGATGACCCACCCGAGGGACGCATCTCGCCCATGACCGACCGGTACGGAACCCCTACCCGGTCGGCACGTCCGTCATCCCCCGCTAGTGCGCGTGGTGCTCGGCGGCGACCTCGGCGACGTGCCGCCGCACGACGCCCTCCTCCGACGCCGCGCGCGCCACCGCCTCGGCCACCGCGGGCGCCACGCGGCCGTCGAGCGCGCTGGGCACGATGTGGTCCGGGCCGAACTCCTCGTCCCCCGCGGCGATGTCGGCGATCGCCTCGGCCGCGGCGAGCTTCATCGACTCGGTGATCCGCCGGGCGGCCGCGTCCAGGGCACCCGCGAACACCCCGGGGAAGGCCAGCACGTTGTTGATCTGGTTCGGGTAGTCGCTGCGACCGGTGGCGACGACCGCGGCGTGCTTGCGCGCCACCTCGGGGTCGATCTCCGGGTCCGGGTTCGACAGCGCGAACACGACGGCGTCGTCGGCCATGGAGGCGATGACGGACTCGGGCACGGTCGAGCCCGACAGGCCCAGGAAGACGTCGGCGCCCGCGAGCGCCGCCGCCAGGTCGCCCCGGACCCCGCGCGGGTTGGTCTCCTCGGCCAGGGCGATCTTCTCGACGTTCATCCCCTCGCGGCCGGCGTGGATCACGCCGCGCGAGTCGAGGACGACGACGTCGGAGGCGCCCGCCGAGAGCAGGATCTTCGCGCACGCCACCCCGGAGGCCCCGGCGCCGCTGACCACGACCTTGAGCGAGGCCAGGTCGCGCCCCTGCACCCGCGCGGCGTTGCGCAGCGCGGCGAGCACGACGATCGCGGTGCCGTGCTGGTCGTCGTGCATCACCGGGCAGTCCAGCGCGTCGACCAGGCGGCGCTCGATCTCGAAGCAGCGCGGCGCCGCGATGTCCTCCAGGTTGACCGCGCCGAAGCTCGGGCGCAGGTGCACGAGCGTCTCGACGATCTCGTCGACGTCGGTGGTCTCCAGCACCAGCGGGATCGAGTCCAGGTCAGCGAACGCCTTGAACAGCGCCGACTTGCCCTCCATCACCGGCAGCGACGCCCGCGGGCCGATGTCGCCGAGGCCCAGGACCGCGGTGCCGTCGGAGACGACCGCGACGAGCCGGTGGGTCCACGTGTAGCGGGCGGTGAGCGCCTTGTCGTCGGCGATCGCGCGGCAGACCTTGGCCACCCCGGGCGTGTAGGCGATCGCGAGGTCGCGGCGGCCGGCCAGCCCGACGGTCGGCGCGATCGAGAGCTTGCCGCCCTCGTGCGCGGAGAACACCTCCTCCTCGGTGATGTCCCGGCCGTCCAGGCTCGGCTGGTTGTCGGTGGTGTCGGCGGAGAGGTCGGGGGCGTCGCTCACGGGGGCTCCAAGCGGGACGGGGGCGCGGCGGTGCGGCGGAGGTGGGGTACCCGGGTGGGAGCGCATCGGACGGACGAGAGAGGCGGCTCCGCGGTCGGCGGTGCCGGGGTCGGGTCGTCGGCGCGGGTGGGCGCGCGACCCGGGTCGTCGAGCTCCTGCACCCGGTCGCCCGCGATCCTCGCGCGCCACCCCCTGCTGTGTCTGCGCCCCCGCGCGTCGCGCGTGTCACGCGCACCCCGCCCGGTCCGCCTCAGCGCGCACGCAGCCGCCCCGGGCGGGGCCACAGGCGCCAGCGGACGGGCCCCACGGCCAGTGCCGGTCCGAGCGTGCGGGAGTCGGTGGAGGCGCCCGGCGCGTCGCCGACGGCGAACCAGCCGCCGTCGAGCTCGAGCGCCGCCCGCTTGACCGACAGCTGCTGCGGGCGCGCCGGCCAGCGCACCAGCGCCAGCTCCCCGGGCCGCACCGCGGCACCGATCCGCGCCAGGACCACGTCGCCGTCGCGCAGCGTCGGTGCCATCGAGCCGCCGCGCACGAGCACCCGCCGCGGGCGGTGCCGCCAGAGCGTCGTGACCAGGTCACGGACGGTGCTCACCGCCGGCGCTCGGTGTGTCGCGGCCCCGGGACGGGGGTACGTTCCCTGACGTCGGAACGATCACCATTCCCCACCAGGAAGAGGGAGGCGAGATGGGACTGCTCTCCAGCGTCCTTCGTCCGCGTCTGGAGGCCACCGCACACTGCGACCTCCCCTGCGGCGTCTACGACCCGGCCCAGGCCCGCATCGAGGCCGAGTCGGTCAAGGCGATCCAGGAGAAGTACCAGAGCAACGAGGACCCGGCCTTCCGGGCCCGCGCGATCCAGATCAAGGAGGAGCGCGCGGACCTCGTCAAGCACCACCTCTGGGTGCTCTGGACCGACTACTTCAAGCCGCCGCACTTCGAGAAGTACCCGCAGCTCCACGAGCTGTTCAACAAGGCGACCAAGGCCGCGGGCGGCGGTGAGGGCGGCGCCAAGTCGTCCATGGACCCGCAGTCCGGCCAGCAGGTGCTCGACTACATCGCCGAGATCTCGGACATCTTCTGGGAGACCAAGAAGGGCTGAGCCCTCGGTGGGCCCTCGCGGTCACGCCGCACCCGCACGTCGACGCGCCCGTCCCCGGTTCCCCGGGGGCGGGCGCGTTGGTGTCCGGGCCCAGCGGGTACGAGGGAGGCCGTGAGCCCGAGCGAGAGTCCCCGCGGACGCGCCTTCGTCCTGCGCCACGGCGAGACGGAGTGGTCGCGCGACGGGCGGCACACGAGCCGCACCGACCTCCCCCTGACCGCGAAGGGCCGGGAGGCCGCCCGGACGGCGGGGCGGCTGCTGGTGACCCTGCGCGGGGAGGACGCGCCGCCCCCGGCGGTGTGGACCAGCCCGCGGCAGCGCGCGACCGAGACCGCCCGGCTGGCCGGGCTGGAGCCGCTGGAGGTCCGCGACGACCTCGTGGAGTGGGACTACGGCGCCTACGAGGGCCGCACGACCCCGGAGATCCGCGAGGAGGTGCCGGGCTGGACGGTGTGGACCCACCCGTGCCCCGGCGGCGAGACCGGCCCGGAGGTGGCGGCCCGGCTCGACCGCGTGCTCGGCGACGTCGAGCGCGAGCTGGTCGAGCGCGACGTCGTGCTCGTCGGCCACGGCCACGCCGGGCGCGTGCTGATCGCCCGCTACCTCGACCTCGACGCCCCCGCCGGCGTCGGGTTCGCGTTCGACGCCGCGTCGGTGACCGTCCTCGGCCACGAGCGGGGCGTGCCGCGCATCGACCTGCTCAACGCCCCCGGCGGGCTCGTCGAGCCGCCCCCGCCGCCGGCCGAACGGCACTGAGGGGCCGGGGAGCTAGCCCGACGACGCCCAGGCGCGCGACGGCGCCGCCAGCAGGCCGGCGAGCACCAGCGCGGCCACCACCATCACCGGCACGCCCCACGCCGGCTGCCCGGACGGCACGGCGGCGTAGAAGGCGCACCCGAGCACGAGGAGCTGCGCCACCAGGCAGGGCCCGCGGGCGCCCCGGACGCCGGCCAGCAGGGCGACCCCGGCGGCCCCCACGGCGATCCCGGCCAGCGCGACGAAGCCCCACACGGAGAAACCGACACCGGCCGTCGCCAGCAGCACGGCGGCCGCGACACCCACGACGCCCTCGAGCACGACGCCGGCCGCGGCCAACCGGATCGGGCGGGGCGTCGTCACGGGGACCAGGGTAGACAGCGGTGCGCAGTGGGCCGTTCGGAGATGTCGGCGACATCCGGGCCCCGCACCATCCGATCGGACGGGGCGTGCCGTCTACGGTGAGTGCCGTGCGTGCGCTGCTCGTGGCCAATCCCTCGGCCACCACGACGACGGCGGCCGGTCAGGACGTCATCGCGCACGCCCTCGCGAGCGAGATCAAGCTCGACGTCGTCGCCACCCGCTACCGGGGACACGCGGCCGAGCTCGCGGCGCGCGCCCGGGCCGAGGCCGTCGACCTCGTCGTCGTCCTCGGCGGCGACGGGACGGTCAACGAGGCCCTCAACGGCCTGCTCGCCGACGGGCCGGGCGAGCACGTGCCCGCGCTCGGGGTGGTGCCCGGCGGGTCGGCGAACGTCTTCGCCCGCGCCCTCGGCGTGCCCCGCGAGCCGCTCGAGGCCACCCACACCCTGCTCGGCGCGATCGCGGAGGGCCGCTCGCGGCGGGTCGGGCTGGGCCGCGCCGACGAGCGGTGGTTCAGCTTCAACGCCGGCCTCGGCTGGGACGCCGACGTCATCGCCTCCATGGAGCGCGCCCGCGGGCGCGGCCACGACGCGACGCCCACCCGGTACGTGGCCACCTCGATCCGCCGCTGGTCGCGCGCGCGGGTCGACCCGCCGGACCTCACCGTCGAGATCCCCGGGGAGGAGCCGGTGAGCGGCGTCAAGCTCGCCCTGGTCTCCAACACCGACCCCTGGACCTACCTCGGCGGCCGGCCGGTGCGCACCAACCCGGGCTGTTCCTTCGACCGCGGCCTCGGCGTCTTCGCCCTGCGGTCACTGGGCCTGCCCACCGTGCTGCGCCTCGTGCAGCAGGTCCTGCGGCGCGACGGGGCGACCGGGCTGCGGTCGGTGGTGCGCCGCGACGACGTCCCGGCCCTGCGGGTGACCAGCAGCGAGGCCGTGAACCTCCAGGTCGACGGCGACCACCTCGGGCGGCGCAGCGACGTCGAGTTCGTGGCCGTTCCGGAGGCGCTGCGGGTGGTCGTGTAGACGCCCGGAGAGGCCACGGTGTGAAGTGCGCGTGAAGTGTCGGCGCCGAAACCCGCGATCGGCGGGCTTCTGAATCGAGCCCAGCTGCTGACCGCTCGTCGCGCGCCCTCACACGGGTGGACGGTTCGTCGTGCGCGGATCGTCGCTCGTCGCAGGCGGGCGGTCATGACGGTGCGCGCCATTCCACTCACCGACCGAGTTCGTCCGTCGAGCCGCTTGGCACTCGATCTCCTTGGTCACGTCCTGCAGATTGAGTCGCATCCCCCGCGAATACCGGGAAGGACGCACGGCCCCTCGGGGACGTGATCCGTTCCGGATGGGTCCGTTGTTCTCCGAAAGGCGGACAACGGGCGGGAGGTCGGACACCCGGCCTCCGTGCCAGGTCGCGGACCCCGACGACGGGGCCGTGACGAGGTCGAACGACCGCAACCACGACCGGTGCGCGCCCCGAAGCGCACCCACCGAGGAGCACATCAAGATGGACTGGCGGAACGACGCTGCTTGCCGCGACGAGGACCCGGAACTGTTCTTCCCCGTCGGCACGAGCGGCCCCGCACTCTCGCAGATCGCCCGCGCGAAAAGCGTCTGCCGTCGCTGCCCGGCGATGACCGAGTGCCTGAAGTGGGCGCTCGAGTCGGGTCAGGACGCGGGCGTCTGGGGCGGTGCGAGCGAGGACGAGCGCCGCGCCCTCAAGCGCCACGGCATCCGGCCCGAGGTGCACACCTCCTTCTGAGGTCCCCGGACGGCCCGGCGCCCGCGATCTCCATCGCTCCCCCAGGGTGCCGGGCCGGCGGGCCGGACGCTCGCTCCCCAGGCGTTCGTCCCGACCTCCGGCGCTTCGACACCTGAATCGACACTGACTCGACACCAGGACTCCTGAACCGAGGGCCCCGGCCCCGTCCACCACGACGGGTCCGGGGCCCTCGTGCGTGCGCGGCGGACGGCTCCCCAGCTGCCGGTACACCTAGCGGCGGTGCTCGAGCGGGACACGCAGCACCGCGCACGTCCCGCCCGTCCCCGCGGCGGGGCGGATGCTCAGGCTGCCGGCGAGCTCGGAGTCGACGAGCGTGCGCACGATCTGCAGCCCGAGCCCCGTCGCCCGCTCCAGGGAGAACGTCTCGGGCAGGCCGCGACCGTCGTCGCGCACCTCGACCTCCAGCCGAGCGGCCGTGCGGGACGCCGCGATGACGATCGTGCCCGACGCCCGCTCGGCGAACCCGTGCTCGAGGGCGTTCGCGACGAGCTCGGTGAGCACCATGACCAGCGGCGTCGCCATCCCGGCGGACAGCACGCCGACCTGGCCCTCGCGGCGCATGGCGACCCGGGCGCCGGGGCGGGTGACGTCGTTCATCATCGGCAGCACCCGGTCGAGCACGTCGTCGATGTCGACCTTCTCGTCGACGGAGGCGGCCAGCGCCTCGTGCACCAGCGCGATCGACGCCACCCGGCGCACCGACTCCGTCAGCGCCTCCTGCGCCTCGCTGTGCGGCGTGCGGCGGGCCTGCAGGCGCAGCAGCGCGGCGACGGTCTGCAGGTTGTTCTTCACGCGGTGGTGGATCTCGCGGATCGTGGCGTCCTTGGACAGCAGCGCCCGGTCCCGGCGTCGGACGTCGGTGACGTCGCGGCAGAGCACGAGCGCGCCGCTGGGCACGCCGCGCGGGTGCAGCGGCAGGGCGCGCAGGACGGCCGAGGCGCCGTGGCTCTCCAACTCCGCCCGCTGCGACGGCGTCCCTGCCAGCGCCTCCCGCACGTGCTCGGCGGCCTCCGTGCCCTCGAAGGCATCGTCGGCGACCTCCCGCACGACCGCGGCCATGTCGGCGCCGACGAGCTCCTCGCTCCAGCCCAGGCGGTGGAAGGCCGAGGCGGCGTTGGGGCTGGCGTAGAGCACGCGGCCGGTGGAGCTGATGCGCACCAGCCCGTCGCCGACCCGGGGCGACGACTGCCCCTCGTCGCGGCCGGCGGCCGTCGGGAACGTCCCGTCGGCCACCATCTGGCACAGGTCGGCGGCGACGGCCAGGTAGGAGATCTCCAGCGTGCTCGGCACGCGGGGGGCGGCGAGGTTCGTGTCGCGACCCAGCACGGCGATCACGTCGCCGGGCGGCCCGTCCGGCGAGGTCCGCGGCGCGCGGACCGGCACCACCTCCCGGCGCACCGACCGCCCGCGGTGCCAGCGCGGCTGGTCCTCGCGCCGCATGGTGCTGTCGTCGAGCGCGCGCTCCAGCTGGGGGTGCTGGCTCGCCGACGCCTTCGTCCCGACCATGTCCTCGGGGTGGGCGGTCGCCGTCGTCGTCGGGCGGCTCTGCGCCACGCACAGGAACGACCGGCCCTCGATCGGGATCCAGAGCAGGAAGTCGGCGAACGACAGGTCCGCGAGCAGCTGCCACTCGGCGACGATGCGCTGCAGGTGGGCCACGGCCGCGCCGGAGAGCGTCGTGTGCTGGGCCAGGAGGTTCGACAGCGTCGACGTCGTGCGCCCGGGCTTGCCCACACCGATCATCCAACCACCGGTCGGGCACCCGGCCCCCGACGTGGGAGAATGCCCTCATGTCGAAGCGCGCGCGCCAGAAGCGGGACCGCAAGAAGAAGAGCAGCAACCACGGCAAGCGCCCGCATGCCTGAGCTGCCCCGAGCAGACGAAGGGCCCGTCCGCGGTGCGGACGGGCCCTTCGTGTCTCCGGGTCAGCTGCGCCAGGACTCCACGCGCGTCTGGTTGATCTCGACGACCGTGCCGGCGGGGCCGCGCTCGACGGACACCTCGGCCTGCTCGAGCACCGTGGCCCGGATCTGCTCGCGCAGCCGCTGGTGCAGGCCCTCGGGGGCGTGCTCACCGCCGCAGCTGCGGCTCAGCAGCGTCTTGACCTTCTCCTCGAGCCCGTAGCGGGCCAGGCACGGCCCGCACTCCTCGAGGTGGCGCCGCAGCTGGGCGTCGCGCCCCGGCTCGCACTCGTGGTCGAGCAGCAGCCAGACCTCGGCGAGGACCTCGGAGCAGTCGGTCTCGTGGGGCTCTCCGCAGCTCATCGCGCGGCCCCCTCACCGGTGGTGACCGACGCGGCGCCGTCACGGATGAACCCGCGGTCGCGGGCCGTGTCGGTGAGCGCCTCGCGCAGCTGGCGCCGGCCGCGGTGCAGCCGGGACATCACGGTGCCGATCGGGGTGCCCATGATCTCCGCGATCTCCTTGTAGGCGAAGCCCTCGACGTCCGCGAGGTACACCGCCATGCGGAAGTCGTCCGGCAGGCTCTGCAGCGCGTCGCGGATGTCGGTGTCGGGCAGGTTCTCGAGCGCCTCCGCCTCGGCGGACGGCAGGCCCGCCGAGCTGTGCTCGCCGGCCTGGGCCAGCTGCCAGTCCTGGATCTCGTCCGTGGGCGACTGCTGGGGCTGGCGCTGCCGCTTGCGGTAGGTGTTGATGTAGGAGTTCGTCAGGATGCGGTACATCCAGGCCTTGAGGTTCGTCCCCGGCGTGAACGAGGCGAACGACGAGTACGCCTTGAGCACCGTCTCCTGCACGAGGTCCTCGGCGTCGGACGGGTTGCGCGTCATCCGCAGCGCCGCCGCGTACAGCTGGTCCACCAGCGGCATCGCGTCGCGCTCGAACCGGGCGGCCCGCTCCTCGGTCGTCTCGGTCGCCACGTCGACGACCCCGTCCACCGGATCGCTCGCCGCGCTCGCACCGTCGGCCACGAGGCTCCCTCCACGCCGCCCACCCGCGGCGGGCGCGACATCGTCGGATCCCGTGGAGACTACCCGGGTACGCGGGAACGCATCCCGCGTCGCGGACGACGTCACCCACGCCTCCTCCGCCGGGATGATCGTCGTCAGGGCCGTGCCCGACCCGATCCCCGTGCCGGCGCCGGCCGTCATCACTGCTGGCATCGCACCTCTCCTCGTCCTCACCGCGCGGAGGACACCGTCGTCGCGCGGCGTACAGGCAGAACACCGGCCGGGGGTGGGGGATTCCCCGACTTGTCGCCGCGGCCCGGCTCTGCTGGGCTCCCCCGCCGTGGCCGGCTCCGCGACCCCGGCGACGGCGGCGCTCACCCACGCCGGCGTCGCGTACTCCACGCACCCCTACGACGCGCCGGGCAAGGAGGCCTACGGCACCGAGGCCGCCGAGGCCCTCGGCCTCGACCCGCACCGGGTGCTGAAGACGCTGGTCGCGGAGGTCGACGGGACGCCGGTGCTGGCGATGGTGCCGGTGGCCGGGACGCTCGACCTCAAGGCGCTGGCCGCCGCGCGGGGCGGCAAGCGGGCCGTCATGGCCGACGCCGCGCGCGCCCAGCGGCTCACCGGCTACGTCGTGGGCGGCATCGCCCCGCTCGGCACCCGGCAGGCGCTGCCCGTGGTGATCGACCTCTCGGTCGCCGAGCACGCGACCGTCTACTGCTCGGCCGGTCGCCGGGGGCTGCAGGTGGAGCTGGCCCCCGACGACCTCCTCGCCGCGACGCACGGCGAGCTGGCCGAGATCGCTAGCCCCTGAAGAACACGCGCAGGTCGGCGACGACCGCGTCCGGCACCTCGAGCACCGCGAAGTGCCCGCCGCGGGGGTGGCGGCTCCAGTGCACGATGCCGGTGTTGTCCCGCTCGGCGAAGACCTTGATCGTCTGGAAGTCGTCGGCGAAGACCTGGACGCCGGTGCGGGCGCTGCTGACCTGCGGCTCGACGCCCGCGTGCGCCTCCTCGAAGTGGTAGCGCACCGCCGTTGCCGCGGTGTTGGTGAGCCAGTACAGCGAGGCCTGGGTGAGGACCTGCTCGGCGCTCACGAGGCTGGTGCCGTTGCCGAAGGAGTTGAACAGCTCGTCGTAGGCCAGCTGGCCGACCGGCGAGTCGGACAGGCCCACGGCCACGGTCTGCGGGCGGGAGCCGTTCATCTGGTTGTAGCCGCCGACCCGCTGGAACCACTGCATGTGCTCGAGGCCGGCGCAGTCGGCGGGCTCGAGGCGCTCGAACTCGGTCGGGTCGCCGGACGGGAAGCTGAACAGCTGCAGCACGTGCAGGCCGAGGAAGCCGGGCGGGTCGAGCAGCCCCAGCTCGCGGGCGATCATCGCGCCGCCGTCGCTGCCGTGGGCGCCGTAGGTCTCGTAGCCCAGGCGGCGCATCAGCGTGTCGTAGGTGCGCGCGACCCGGGCCATCGTCCAGCCGCGGTCGGCCACCGGCGTCGAGAAGCCGACGCCGGGCATCGACGGGACCACCACCGAGAACGCGTCCTCGGCCCGCCCGCCGTGGGCCACCGGGTCGGTCAGCGGCCCGATGACGTCGAGGAACTCGGCGAACGAGCCGGGGTAGGTGTGCAGCAGGAGCAGGGGCGTCGCGCCGGGCTCCGCCGAGGGGACGTGCACGAAGTGGATCGTCTGGCCGTCGATCTCGGTGACGTAGTTCGGCACCGCGTTCATCCGCGCCTCCTGCGCGCGCCAGTCGAACCTCGTGCGCCACTGCTCGACCATCCCGGCGAGGTAGTGGTTGGGCGTGCCGTAGTCCCAGTCGTCGCCCGGCGCCGGACGCGGCAGGCGGGTGCGCGCCAGGCGGTCGGCCAGGTCGTCCAGGTCGGCCTGGGGGACGTGGACGGTGAACGGGGTGACCGCGGTGTCGGTGCTGCTGCTCATGGGAGAACGGTAGGAACCAACCAGGCACCGATCGTTCCTTGTTCTCGGGGCATCATCTCTCCCGTGCGCGACACCTCGGCCCGGATGCTGGCCCTGCTCTCGCTGCTCCAGGCGCGCCCCGACTGGCCGGGCCCGGAGCTCGCCGAGCGGCTGGGCGTCGGCGTCCGCACCATCCGCAACGACATCGCCCGCCTGCGCGAGCTCGGCTACCCCGTCGACGCCGCGACCGGCCGGGCGGGCCACTACCGGCTCGGGGTGGGCGCCTCGCTGCCACCCCTGCTGCTCGACGACGAGGAGGCGGTCGCCGTCGCGATCGGGCTGCGTGCGGCCACCGGCCTCGCCGGCGTGCGGGAGACCGGCGCCCGCGCCCTCGCCAAGCTCGAGCGTGTCCTGCCGGCCCGCCTGCGCCGCACCGTCACCGCGCTGGCCGAGGCCACCGCGGCCGGGCCGGAGAACACCGGCACCGACGCCCCGGACCCCGAGGTCGACCCCGCGCTGCTCACCGCGCTCGCCGGGGCGATCCGGGACCGCACGGCGATCCGGGTCGGGACGGCCGAGGGCCCCGCCCGGGTCCTCGAGCCCTACCGCCTGGTCAGCTGGCAGCGCCGCTGGTACCTGGTGGTGCGCGAGCCCCGGACCGACGGGTGGCGCGTGCAGCGGGTGGACGGCCTCGACCTGCGGACGCCGGGCGGCGGGCGCTTCACGCCCGTCGACCCGCCCGAGGACCTCACCGACCTCGTCCTGCGCGAGGTCGCGGCCACCGGGTGGTCGGTGCACGCGCGGATCCTCGTCGACGCGCCGGCCGCCGCCGTGCTCGCGCGGATCAACCCGGCCGTGGGGGTGGTCGAGCCCCGCGACGCGCACCGGTCGGTGCTGGTCACGGGCGCCGACAGCCACGCGACGGTGGCCGCCTACGTCGGGATGCTGCCGTTCGACTTCCACGTCGACGGCCCGCCGGAGCTCGTCGAGCACGTGCGGGTGCTCGGCGAGCGCTACCGGCGGGCGGTGCCGTCCTGACGCCCTACGGCATCTCCACCACGAAGCGGAACCGCACGTCGCCGCGGCCGAGACGCTCGAGCGCCTCGCCGAGACGGTCCGGCCCGACGACCTCGACGTCGGCGACGATCCCGTGCTCGGCGGCGACGTCGAGCATCTCGCGCGTGGCGGGCACGCCGCCGCTGCCGGTGCCGACGATGCGCTTCTCGCCGACGACGAGGCTCATCGGGTCGATGTCGAGGCGCCGCGGCGGGATGCCGGCCAGCACGTAGGCGCCGTCGACGTCCAGCGTCGCCAGGTAGGGGTCGAGGTCGAGCGGGTGGCCCGTGGTGTCGAGCAGGACGTCGAAGCGGCGGGCCTGGCGGGTCAGGGCGTCCGCGTCGCGGGTGAGCACGACGTCGTCGGCGCCGAGCGCCTTGGCCGCCTCGGCCTTGTCCTCGCTCGTCGTGAGCGCGACCGTCTCGGCACCGAGCGCGTGGGCGAAGCGGATGCCCAGGTGCCCCAGGCCGCCGATGCCGATCACGCCGACGGTCGTGCCGGGGCCGACGCCGAGACGCCGCAGCGGCGACCAGACGGTGATGCCGGCGCACAGCAGCGGCGCCGCGCCGGCGGGGTCGAGGCCCGCGGGCAGGGCGTACACGAAGTGGCGGTCGACCACGATCTCGGTGGAGAACCCGCCCTGGGTGGTGCCGCCGGAGACGCGGTCCGCGCCGGCGTAGGTCAGCGTCGGGAACGCCTCGCAGTCGTTCTCCCGCCCCGCCCGGCAGGGCGGGCAGGTGCGGCAGGAGTCGACGATGTTGCCGACGGCGACCCGGTCGCCGACGGCCAGGTCGCGCACGTCGTCGCCGATGGCGTCGACGACCCCGGTCATCTCGTGGCCCGCGACCAGCGGGAAGACGCCTACGTCACCCGCGGCGAGGGCGTGGCGGTC
Source organism: Actinomycetospora chlora (assembly GCF_039542135.1). Lineage (NCBI taxonomy): Bacteria > Bacillati > Actinomycetota > Actinomycetes > Pseudonocardiales > Pseudonocardiaceae > Actinomycetospora > Actinomycetospora chlora. The sequence continues at coordinate 17,858 of NZ_BAABHO010000013.1, read as the reverse complement.
GGTGGCGCAGACCCCGCAGTGGGTGACGCGGACGACCACGTCGGACGGGCGCGGGTCGCGGCGGTCGAAGGTCCACGGACCCGGCGCGGCACCCGGGGCCTGCGCGACCCAGCCGGTGACCTGGTGCATGGTTCCTCCTGTCGTGACAAACCAGTTGGTTACGTCTGACCGTAGCAGGTGACAAACCAGTTGGTTAGGATCGAGACGTGCCGAAGGACGGAGCCGCGACCCGCCGCCGCCTGCTCGACGCGGCGACCGCCGAGTTCTCGCGCCACGGCATCGCCGGCGCGCGCGTCGACCGCATCGCCGACCACGCCGGCGCGAACAAGGCGCAGATCTACGCGTGGTTCTCGTCGAAGGACGGCCTGTTCGACGCGGTGTTCGCCGAGCACCTGGCGCTGATCGTCGACCTCGTCCCCCTCGACGCGGAGGACCTGCCGGGCTACGCGGTCCGTCTCTACGACGCCTACCTGGAGAAGCCGTCGGTCATCCTGCTCGCGACCTGGGCGCGCCTCGAGCGCGTGCCGACCGGCGACCTGCTGACCTCCGTCGGCGACGTGATGGCCGGGAAGCTCGACGCGATCCGCGCCGCGCAGGCCGCCGGGCTCGTCGACCCCGACCTCGAGCCCGCGGACGTCTACTCGATGGTGATCGCGCTCTCGATGACGTGGTCGCCGGCCGCCACGGTGGTGGCGGCGGCGCCCGGCGACCCGGCCGCCGACCACGAGCGGCGCCGCCGGGCGCTGCACGCCGTCACGGCGCGGGCGTTCGCATCGGCAGACCTTCCAGCAGACCCTCCAGCCAGGGCCTGACCGCCGCGGCCACCGGGCCCCGGGCCCGCAGCGAGTGGTCCCCGGCCAGCACGACGACCTCGCGGGTGGCGCTCGGCGCCGGCACGCCGAAGCGGTCGTTCGCGCCGGACACCGCCAGCACCGGCACCGTCACGGCGTCGATCTCGGGCCCGCGGTCGGGCCGCGTGCCGTCACGACGGGCGGGCGCGAGCAGCGGGAACGCCAGCGCGAGGACACCGACGGGCCCCAGGGCGGCGGCCCCGCGGCAGGCCACGCGGGCGCCGGACGAGCGGCCCCCGTGGATCTGCGGGACGCCGGGCAGCAGGCCGGCCAGGTGCGCGACGACCGCCGCCCACGCCGCGTCCAGCTGCGCCGCCGGCGCGGGGGCCTTGCGGCCGGCGACCCGGTAGGGCTGCAGCACGCGGGCGACCGCGAGCCCGGCGTCGCGGGCGGCGGCGCGCGCCCCGAGCAGGTCGGGCGCCTCGACGCCCCCGCCGGCGCCGTGGCCGAGGACGAGCAGGCCGCGGGGCCCGGCGGTGTCGTCGAGCTCGACCTGCGCCTCACCGTGCGGCGTGTCGACGCTCATCGGGCCGGGGGTCATGCCGGGTTCGACGCGGGGTCCAGGTCGAGGTCGAGCCCCACCTGCTCGGGCTCGTCGTGGGACTCCTCGAGCAGCTCCGGCCCGTGGTTCTTGACGTTGTTGACCTGCGTGGACACCTGGCGCAGCTCGAACGCCGCGAGCATCTCCGGCGGCGGGGGCTCGAGCAGGTCGGTGGGGTCGTCGTCGTCCGGGTCGAGCCACGCGGCCCAGCGCTCGGCGGGGAGCACCAGCGGCATGCGGTGGTGGATGTCGACCAGCGGGCCGGCGGCGTCGATCGTGACGACCGTGGTGCTGATCAGCGGCGCCGTGCCCTTCGCGGCGTCCTTGGGCCGCCACGTCTCCCACAGCCCGGCGAAGGCGAGCGACCGCCCGCCCGGCAGCGTGATGAAGTACGGCACCTTCCGGCCACCCTTGCCCGCACCGCCGTCCTTCTGCCACTCGAACCAGCCGTCGGCCGGCAGCAGGCAGCGGCGTCCCTTGACCGCCCGGCGGAACGCGGGCTTGCTGGTCAGCGAGTCGGACCGCGCGTTGATCATGCGGTTGCCGATCTTGGGGTCGTCGGCCCAGCCCGGCACGAGACCCCAGCGCATGGCCCGCAGGCTGCGCTCGAGCCGCTGCGGGTCGGCCGTGCCCGCGGCGTCGCGCGGGTGCCGGTCGACCACGCCGATCACCGTGGTGGTGGGCGCGACGTTGTGGTCCGGCCCGGGCCACGCGCCGTCGGTGGCGTCGAGCGCGTCGAACTCCTCGGCGAGGGTGGCCGGGTCCTTGGCCTGGCTGTAGCGGCCGCACATGCCGTCCATCCTGGCACCGCACACCGACACGCCGGGGCGCGAGAGGATGGCGCCATGAGCGAGCAGCCCGCGACCGACCGACACTGGGCGGCCCCGACGGCGGACGGCCCCGTGCGCGGCACGGTGTCCGTGCCGGGGTCGAAGTCGGTGACCAACCGCGCGCTGGTGCTCGCCGCACTGGGCGCCGACGGCGTCACCCGCCACGTCCGCGGTGCCGCGCGGTCGCGCGACACGACGCTGATGGCCGGGGCGCTCGCGGCGCTGGGTGCCGGGGTGCGGACCGCCGACGGTCGCGCCGGCACCGTCGACCTCGCGATCACCGCGCCCCGGGCGTTCCACGGCGCGCACGTCGACTGCGGCCTGGCGGGCACCGTCATGCGGTTCGTGCCGCCGCTGGCCGCCCTGGCCGACGGCCCGGTGGTGCTCGACGGCGACGAGCGGGCCCGCGAGCGGCCCATGGGCGGGATCGTGGCGGGGCTGCGCGGGCTCGGCGTCGAGGTCAGCGGCGAGGCGCTGCCCCTGACCGTCGCCGGCGGGCCGCACCCGCGCGGCGGCGAGGTCACCGTCGACGCCTCGGCCTCCAGCCAGTTCGTCTCCGGGCTGCTGCTCTCGGGCGCTCGGTACGCCGACGGGGTCACCGTGGTCCACGCCGGTGAGCGCGGGGTGCCGTCGCTGCCGCACGTCGCGATGACGGTGGCGATGCTGCGCTCGGCCGGGGTGACGGTCGAGGAGGGCGCCAGCCGCTGGCGCGTCGCGCCCGGGCCCGTCACGGCACCGGCGGTGTGCGACGTCGAGCCCGACCTCTCCGGCGCGGCCGTCTACCTCGCGGCAGCCCTGGTCACCGGCGGCGAGGTGGTGATCGCCGGCTGGCCGGACACCGACCTGCAGCCCGGCGCCGCGGTGCGCCGGGTGCTGGAGGCGTTCGGGGCCGACGTGGCCCTCGACGACCGGGGGCTCGCGGTCCGCGGGCCCGGGCGGCTGGACGGCGTCGACGTCGACCTGGGCGAGGTCAGCGAACTGACCCCGACCGTCGCCGCGCTGGCCGCGGTCGCCGCGCGGGACGGGGCGACGTCGCGGCTGCGCGGGGTGGCGCACATCCGCGGGCACGAGACCGACCGCCTGGCCGCGCTGGCCGCGGAGCTCGGGACCGTCGGCGCGCGCGTCACGGAGACCGACGACGGCCTGGAGATCGCCCCGGGCCCGCTGTCCGCCCCGACGCGGCCCTGGCGCGCGTACGCCGACCACCGGATGGCGACGGCGGGCGCGATCGTCGGGCTCGTCGTGCCCGGCGTGACCGTCGACGACGTCGCGGCCACCACCAAGACGCTGCCCGACTTCGCCACCGACTGGCCGGCGCTGGTCGGCGGCGTCGGGGCCGGGGTCTAGGAGGCGTTCGGGTGGCACGGGGCGGCGGGCGCGGCGAGACGTCGCGGCTCGACGAGTCCGACGTCCGCGTCCGGCCCGGCAAGGGCACCCGCCCGCGCAGCAAGCGCCGCCCCGAGCACGCCGACGCGACCGCCGCGATGGTGGTGGGCGTCGACCGCGGCCGGTGGACCTGCGCGCCCGACGACGACCCCACCCGCCGCGTCGTCGCCATGCGGGCCCGGGAGCTGGGGCGCACGCCCGTCGTCGTCGGCGACCGGGTGGGGCTGGTCGGCGACGTCTCGGGCGGCGAGGACGCCCTGGCGCGCATCGTGCGGGTGGCCGAGCGCTCCAGCGTGCTGCGCCGCACGGCCGACGACACCGACCCCTACGAGCGGGTCGTGGTCGCCAACGCCTCCCACCTCGTGATCGTCACGGCACTGGCCGACCCGACGCCGCGCACCGGGTTCGTCGACCGCGCCCTCGTCGCCGCCTACGCCGGCGGGCTCGAGCCGGTGCTGTGCCTGACGAAGGCCGACCTCGCGGACCCCGCGGAGTTCGCCGCGGACTACGCGGCCCTCGACCTCGCCGTCGTCGTCACCCGCGCCGACCAGGACCCGACCGCGCTGCGCGAGGTCGTCGCGGGCCGGGTGTCGGCGCTCATCGGCCACTCCGGTGTCGGCAAGTCGACGCTGGTCAACGCGCTGGTCCCGGACGCGGACCGGGCCGTGGGCGAGGTGTCGGGCGTCGGCAAGGGGCGGCACACGTCGACCTCGGCGGTGGCGCTGGCGCTGCCCGACCACTCGGGAGACGGAGCGGAGCGGAGCTCGACCCGGGTCGGTGGGTGGGTCGTCGACACCCCCGGGATCCGGTCCTTCGGCCTCGCCCACATCGCGCCCGACGACGTCGTCGCCGCGTTCGGCGACCTGGCCGCGGCCATCGAGGAGTGCCCGCGGGGCTGCGGGCACCTCGGGCCCCCGGCCGACCCGGAGTGCGCGCTGGACGCCGAGGTCGCAGCCGGACGCCTGTCGCTGGCCCGGTTGGACGCACTGCGGCGGGTCCTGACGGCCCTGCGCACTCCTGCGTGGGAGACCTGAGGTGGGCTCGACGTAAAGTGCGCCGTCCCGTCCGGCGGCGCGAGGTGGTGGGTTCGACGAGCGGTCGTGACCAACGGGGGGTCCCGAGCGACCCGACCGACGAGGGCCGCGGCGGGGAGGAGGGCAGCGGCGAGGGCGGGTCCACGCTCACCGTCGTCCTCGCCCTCGCGGCGAACGCGGCGGTCGGGGTGCTCAAGCTCCTGGCCGGCCTGCTCACGGGGTCGTCGGCGATGCTCGCCGAGGCCGCCCACTCCGCGGCGGACTGCACCACCGAGGGCTTCCTGTTCACCGCCCTGCGCCGCTCCTCCAAGAAGCCCGACCGCCGCCATCCCTTCGGCTACGGCAAGGAGCGCTTCTTCTGGTCGATGCTCGCGGCCGTCTCGGTGTTCGTCACCGGCGCCGCGTACTCGATCTACGAGGGCATCCACACGATCATCGAGCAGGCGCCCGACCCGGCCGAGGAGCAGTACGCCTGGGTGGCGTACGCCGTGCTGGCCCTGTCCGCGGTCATCGAGAGCGTGTCCTGGCAGCAGGCGGTCCGCCAGGTGTGGGGCGAGAAGCGGGCGCTCGGCCTGTCGCTGCGGGAGTACGTGCGCCTGTCCGACGACCCGACCTCGCTGTCGGTCCTGTTCGAGGACACCGCCGCCCTGCTCGGCCTGCTCTTCGCGGCGGTCGGCGTCGTCCTGCACCAGCTCACCGGGTCGTCGCTGTGGGACGGCATCGCCTCGGTGCTCATCGGCCTGCTGCTCGCGGGCGTCGCCTACGCGCTCGGGCGCACCAACAAGCACCTGCTGGTCGGCCGCTCCGCCGAGCCGCGGGTGATGCGCGCCGTGTTCGACCACCTGGCCGACGCCCCCGAGGTCGTCGCCGTCGTCGACCTGAAGTCGATGCTCACCGGCGCCGACAGCGTCCTCGTGTGCGCCCGCGTCGACTTCGTCGACGACCTCGGCGCCGACGACGTCGAGCGGACCTGCGTGCGGCTCGACGAGGAGCTGCGGGAGCGCTTCAACGACGTCGACGAGGTCTTCGTCGAACCGGTGCCCCGCGGGGACCCCGAGCTGCGCCGCGCGGTGCTGGAGCGCTACGGCGACCTGCTCGCGGACTGGCAGCGCGAGCACGACGCCGCGGCGCAGCGGGTGACGCCGGCCCGGTGACGTTGACCGTGCCCGGCGGCGGGTACGACCGGGGCGTGGCGGAGGAGAAGAGCGGTGCGGACGACGGGGAGCAGGGCGGCGGGTCGACCGTCACCGTCGTGCTCGCCCTGGTCGCGAACGTCCTGGTCGGCGCGCTGAAGCTGGTCGCGGGGCTGCTCACCGGCTCGTCGGCGATGCTCGCGGAGGCCGCGCACTCGGTGGCCGACACGACCACCGAGGTCTTCCTGTTCACCGCGCTGCGCCGCTCGGGTCGGCGGGCCGACTACCGCCATCCCTTCGGCTACGGCAAGGAACGCTTCTTCTGGGCGATGATCGCGGCGGTCTCGGTGTTCGTCACCGGCGCCGCCTACTCGATCTACGAGGGCGTCTCGACGATCGTCGAGCACCCGCCGGACCCGGCGGAGGAGCAGTACGCGTGGGTCGCGTACGCGGTGCTCGCGCTCTCGGCGGTCATCGAGGGCACCTCGTGGCAGCAGGCCGTCCGCCAGGTGTGGCGGGAGAAGCGCGAGCTGGCGCTCCCCCTCGTGCGCTACCTGCGCCTGTCGGACGACCCGACGGTCAAGAGCGTGCTGTTCGAGGACACCGCCGCCCTGCTGGGACTGCTCTTCGCGCTGGTCGGCGTGGGGCTCCACCAGCTCACCGGGTCGTCGGTGTGGGACGGCATCGCCTCGGTGATGATCGGTGCGCTGCTCGGGTTCGTCGCCTACGCGCTCGGGCGCACCAACAAGAACCTGCTCATCGGGCGGTCGGCCGAGCCGCGGGTGATGCACGCCGTGTTCGACCACCTCGCCGACGCCCCCGAGGTCGACACCGTCGTCGACCTGCAGTCGATGCTCACCGGCACCGACAGCGTCCTGCTCTGCGCGCGTGTCGACTTCGTCGACAGCCTGTCCGCCGCCGACCTCGAGCGCACCTGCGTGCGGCTCGACGAGGAGCTGCGGGAGCGGTTCACCGACCTCGACCAGATCTTCATCGAGCCCGTCCCCCGCACCGACCCGGAGCTGCGCCGGGCCGTCCTCGAGCGCTACGGCACGCTGCTCGCGACCTGGCAGCGCGAGCACGACGCCGACCGGTCCGGTCAGTCGTCGACCCACTCCAGCAGGTCGCCGGGCTGACAGCCGAGCACCCGGCACATCGCCTCCAGCGTGCTGAAGCGCACGGCCTTGGCGCGGCCGTTCTTGAGCACGGCGACGTTGGCCGGCGTCAGCCCGACCCGCTCGGCGAACTCCCCCACGCTCATCTTCCGGCGGGCCAGCTCGACGTCGATGCGCACGACGATCGCCATCAGATGACGGCGTCCATGTCGCTGCGCAGGGTGGTCGCCTTCCGCAGCAGCGCCCGCATCACCACCATGAGCAGCCCGACGACCGCGACGCCGACGGTCAGCGCGAACAGCAGCACCGGCAGGCCGGGGTCGTCGGCGCCGAGGCCGACGGCGACCAGCACCCCGGCGAGCACGACCCACGCCGCGCCGATGGCGCCGATGATGACGTCGACCCACACCAGCGACGCGACCGTGAAGATCCGGTCGGCGCGCACCCGTGACAGCAGCACCCAGGTGGCGACCACGACCACCTCGACGCAGAGCAGCCAGTAGACCGCGAGCGCCGTCAGCGGCCAGCGCCAGGCGGCGGCCTCCGGCGACTCCTGCGCCATGTGCGCGAACTGGCCGGGGAACGAGAGCGTCTGGAAGACGACCAGCACGCCGAACAGCACGACCAGGCCGACCCGCAGCGGCACGACGACCCGTTCTTCCCTGAGCACGTGTCGAGGATCGCGCGTTTTCGATCGATTATCAATAGGTGAGGACGACGTCGGCGCGGTGGGCCGTCGCCGCGATCGCGCGGGCGTTGGCGGCGTCACTGCCGTCCGCGCGGGCGAGCGCCTCGGCGTGGCTGCGGCCGTGGTGCTCGTGGCGGGCGACGAGGCGGTCGCGGCGGACGTCCTCGTCGGGCGCGAGGAACCACGCCTCGTCGAGCAGGCCGCGCACGCGGTCCCACGGCGGCTCGGTCATGAGCAGGTAGTTGCCCTCGGTGACCAGGACGAGCGTCTCGGGCGGGACCTCGAGCGCGCCGGCGATCGGCTCCTCGACCTCGCGGCGGAACTCCGGCGCCCAGACCGTCGCGGCCCTCGAGCGGGCCCGCTCGAGGAAGGCGACGTACCCGGCGGCGTCGAACGTGTCGGGGGCGCCCTTGCGGTCGCGGCGGCCGAGGCGGTCGAGCACGGAGTTCGCGAGGTGCCAGCCGTCCATCCCGATCACCGCGACCCCCGGCCCGGCCAGCGAGGCGGCGAGCGTCGACTTGCCGGCGCCGGGCCCGCCGACGATCCCGAGCAGGCGCCGGCGCCCGTCCGACCGGGCGGCCGCGAGGAGGTGGGCGACGGTGGGTGTGGAGTCGGGCGTCATGGCGGGCTCCATCCTGCCCGGAACGGGGTACGGCTGTGGGGTGCAGCTCCCCGTGCCCGCAACGGGCCCCGACGCCGCCGTGGCGTTCGTCCGCGACCACCTCGCCGACCTCGCCTGCGACACCCCCGCCGCGTCCGGGGCGTTCCGGGGTGGCCAGACCGCCGCCGACGCGGCGCTCGCGGCCCTGGACGTCGCGGGGTACGCCGGGCGGCGCAGCGAGGTCTGGCCGCCGGAGCGCCGCGGGGCGTCGAGGATGTCGCCCTACGTCCGCCACCACCTCGTCGACCTCCCGACGCTGTGGGAGCACGTCGCGGACGCCCCCTCGCACGACCGGCGCCGCTACCGCGACGAGCTGGCCTGGCAGGAGTTCACCCGCCACCTCTACGCCCGCTTCGGCCGCGACGGGCGCCCCGCGCTGCGCGAGGAGCTGCGCGCCACCCCGCCGTCGGTGTCCGAGACCTGGGACGAACCCTGGCCGCGGGACATGGAGTGCATGGACGCCACGGTCGGCGAGCTGCACGCCGACGGGTGGCTGGTGAACCAGACCCGGATGTGGCTGGCCAGCCAGTGGACGGTCCGGGCGGGGGCGCGCTGGCGCGACGGCGAGGAGGAGTTCTTCACCCACCTGCTCGACGGCTCCCGCGCGGCCAACCGTCTCAACTGGCAGTGGACGACCGGCGCCGGCAACGGGAAGGCGTACGGCTTCTCGCGCTGGCAGGTCGAGAAGCGCGCGCCGGATCTGTGCCGCCGGTGCGCCCTGCGCGACGCCTGCCCGGTGCAGTCGTGGCCGGACGACGTGCGCACCGACCGCGTCGCCGTCTCCGAGCTGCTGCGCTCCGACCCGGACCCGGCGGTGACGGCCGGGCCGTCCGCGCCGCACGGAGAGGGCGAGGTCGAGGCCGTGTGGCTCACCGCCGAGTCGCTCGGCGACGCCGACCCGGCGCTGGTCGCCCACCCGGACGTCCCGGCGGTCTTCTGCTTCGACGAGCCGCTGCTGCGGCGATTGATGCTCTCGGGCAAGCGCCTGGTGTTCCTCACCGAGACCCTGGCCGACCTCGCCACGCGGCGTCCCGTCGAGATCCGTCGGGGGCGGGTGACCGACGAGCTCGCCGGGCGCCGCCTCGCCGTCACGTTCGCGCCGGTGCCGGGCTTCCGGCGGCGCTCCGAGGTGCTGGAGCCGGCGGTCGTGCACCCGTGGCGGTGGCTCTTCCGGCCCCGCGCCGGGCGGATGCAGTCGTACACGGCCTGGCGCAAGGGCATGCCGGCGCGGCCCGACGGGACGGAGCTCGCGGCCTGACCCCTGGCGCCCCTCCCCTGGCGCCGTGCCGCGCGCCGCTGGGACGCTGCGCCGCGAGGGGGTGCGGTCGTGGTGCGTGAGCAGCAGCCGTGGCTCGACGTGCCGTACGCCGACAAGGACGAGGCCAAGGCGGCGGGCGCGCGGTGGGACCGCCGGGCCCGGCGGTGGTACGCGCCCCGGCCCGGCATGGCGGAGCTGGCGCGGTGGCTGCCGGCGCCCCGGGGCGTCACGGACGTCACGGACGTCACGGACGTCACGGACGTCACGGACGCCGTCGAGGAGGACCCGCCGCCGGCGCGGCCGGCCGACCCACCGCTCCCGCCGTCGCCCGCCGAGCGCCTCGCCGAGGCCCTGCGCGGACTGACCGAGCCGGGCACCCTGCGGCGGCTCACCCGCCGCCGGCCGCCCTGGCGGGTGCTGCACGACGTGCCGCTGGGTCAGGGCCACGGCGACGTCGACCACCTGCTGCTGGGGCCGCCCGGGGTCGTGGTCGTCGCGCTCGACGGGTCCCCCGCGCGACTCGTGAGCGCCGCGGAGCGGGTGGGGCGCCTGCTGGCGGCGGCCCTCGGGGACGCCGGGCCCCCGGCCGTCACGGCGGTGGTGGTGTCGGCCGGCGCCCCGGACGGCGAGGTGCCCGCGGGGGTGCGGGTCACCACGGCCCGGAACCTGCCGTGGCTGGTCACCGCCCTGCCCGCCGTGCTCGCCGACGACGAGGTCGACGAGCTCTACGCCGTCGCCCGGCGCCTCGGCACCTGGACGCGCGAGCTCTGACGCCGCGCGGGCGTCAGAACGGCGGTGGGTCGGGGTCGTCGGGCGGCGGCCCCGGGGCCGAGGCCGGTCCCGCCGGGGGTGTCCCGGACGGCGGCCTCCCCTCGGCCGGGGCCGGTGGCGCACGGTGGAGCTCCTCGACCCACAGCGGGCCCTCGTCGGCGTACTCGCACGGCTCGGTGCTCGACCGGCCGGCCGGCGGGCGGGGCCCGGGGACGTCGTCGACCACGGGCCGGGGCGGCCGCTCGTAGGCGTGCCCGGTCGGGCTGACCCACCGGAACCACCCGGGCCGCAGCTGGACGAGCGTCCAGCCGTGCTCCTTGAGGTCGTGGTCGTGGCGGCAGGCCGGTCCGAGGTTGTCGCTGCGTGTCGGGCCGTGACCGGCCACGGCGAGGGTGTGGTCGATCTCGGACTCGAGTGCGGACGCGCCGCAGGGCGGGAAGACGCAGGACCGGTCGCGCATGGTGATCCACCGCCGCAGCGCCGCGGACGGGAAGCGGGCGAGCGCCTCGCGTGCCCGCCGGCGCCGGCGCGCGGCCACCCGGGCCCAGCCGAGCGCGTCCAGCGCGGGCTCGTCGTCCGGCGCGGGGACCCGGCCCTCGGCCTGCTCCGCGGCCCGCCCCTCGGCCTCCCGCGCCGCGCGGTCCTCGGCGCAGGCGGCGCGCCACAGCGCGAGCTGGTGCTGGAGGTCGGCCAGGAGCCGGGTCCATCCCGGGTGGTCGCCGGGGTGCAGGCGATCGAGCTCGGCCTCGGTGACGTGCAGCTCGACCACCGGCCGGGGCGCCCCCCGGACCGGCGGCTCCTGCGGCGTCTCCCAGCAGTGAGCGGGTCGGTGGCGCGTGAGCAGGCCGGAGACGAGGGCGCCGGACCCGTCGCTCACGGCGACGCGCCACTCGGCGTCGGCGTAGGAGGCGGCGAGCTCGCGGGCCGTCCCCGCCGTCACGACACCCCACCCGGGCAGCCGCGCCGGCCGGTCGTCGAGGAGGAGCAGCGTGCCGAGCCCCACCCGCAGCTCGAACCGCGACTGCCGCGTCGACCGGCGCGGCGCGGGATCGGCCGGCGGCGGATCGGCCGGCGGCGCGTGGTCCGGATCGGGGCGGCGCCGGGGCCGGGGATCGTCGGGCTGCGCCATGGCGAGGACGGCGGCGACGATCTCGTCGTCATCGGCGCCGGCGTGGGACGGGTGCAGCACGGCGAGGATGACGTCGGCGCGGATGGTGTCGAGCAGTCCCGGGTGGCCGGCGGCCTGGACCCGCGCCGCGAGGGCGTTGAGCCGCCGCGTCGAGCGCACCGCGCCCTCGAACGGCAGGTCGAGCGCCGAGAGGTTGACCGTGCCCGCCGCCGTGCATCGCGCCCGGACGCGGCGCTGCTGACGGTGCCGGCGGTAGAGCTTCTCCGCCCACTGCGGGTCGAGCGCCCTGGCCAGCGCCTGGATGCGGTCGATCAGCCGCGACGGCGTGAGCCCGCCGGCCTCGTCGACGAGCGCGTCGATGACCTCGGTCGCGTGCTCGAGCGACAGGGGCACCGTCCAGCGCACCAGGATCGCGACCCGCTGCTCGTCGACCAGCCCGGCCTCCCACGCCGCCCCGAGCCGGGGGAACTGCACCGCCGCGTCGGCGAGGTCGAGCACCCGCGCCACCGCCGTGCGGGAGGCGGCGAGGACGACGCGCAGCTCGTCGCCCGCCGCCGGGACGTCCCGCTCGGCCCGGCCGCCGGGTGCCGTGGGGTCGGCCAGCGCGGCCTCGCGGGCGCAGGCGTGGAACCGCGCCTGCTGGTGGGCCAGCTGGCGGCGCTGCGCAGCGACGAGGCGCACCGTGTCGTGCGGGGACACCCGCTCGGGGTCGAGCCGCTCGAGCAGCGCGCCCAGCGCGGCGCCGGCCGGGGTCTCCTCGAGCCCCGCCGGCACCACCTGGACGCCGCTCTCGAACACGTGTTCGATCGTAGCGCCGACCCCCGACAGCCCGGGGCCGAACGCTCAGATCTGCCGCACCCACGCGGCCACGAGCACCGACGCGCCGCCCACCACGAGCACCGTCACCGGCACGACCCACGCGCGGCGCCGCCCGCCGAGCAGGTGCTCGGTGAGCCGGACGTACAGCGCCCCGAGGGCCTCCCCGAGCACCGCGATGACGAGCACCGACACGACCCCGACACCGGCGTGCACCGCCCACGCTCCGGCCAGCCCCGGCCCGCCCCACGCGTCGTCGTACGGGCCGGGCACGACGAGCCCGTAGAAGGGGCCGCGGGCGACGGCCAGGAGCGCCATCCACGCCAGCCACCACCACACGAGGCCCACCACGACGCCGACCAGGCCGTGGACCACGACCCGCGGACCGTCCACCCGCCCCGCTCCGGGCCAGGGCGTCCCCCGGCACGCGAGGTGCCGCCGCGCCGCGTCCACCCCGCCGGCCGGGCCGCTCACCGCCACGGCCACCAGCTCCCCCGCCGACGCCGGCACCAGGCCGAGCCCGTACGCCAGGTGCCGCCCCACGGCACGCCACCGCGATCCGAGCGGGGTGAGGTCGCGGTCCGCGGTCGTGGTGTCGCCCATGCCGGACCACGCTAGGCAGCGCGGGCGGGCGGCGAATCGGTCCGCGGGACCAGATCCGTCTCCCCCTCAGGTACTAGAGCAGCTCCAGCACGAACGGCAGTTCCTGCACGCCGTACCAGGCCAGCTCGTGGTCCTCTGCCTCGCCGAGGACGAACTCCGCGTCCTGGTCGCCCAGGTCCGCGGCGTCGACCACCGCCGCGGCCGCCCGCACCGCGTCGGCCGCGTCCTCGAGGTCGAGGTGCACCGCGGCCAGGCGCGCCATCGGCACGGGGCCCTCGACGCGCACGACGGCGTCGTCGAGGTCGGGTCGCAGGGTGACGTCGTCGACGTCGGCGCTGACCACGGCGCGCCGGGGCGGGGTCTCCGGGTCGTCGGCGAGCTCGGTGGCGAGCAGGCGCAACGAGGCGCGCGCCGCCTCCGACATGGCCACGTACTCCAGCTCCTCGTCGTCGCCGGAGACGTACTCCTCGCGCAGCCGGGGCGTGAGCGCGAACGCGGTGCCCGACAGCGGCTGGAGCTGCTCGGTCGCCAGCAGCCGCCGCAGCCCGGCGACGGTGACCGGTACGTAGATCCTCACTGCTCGTCCTCCCAGCGCGCGGCGGTGGTCCGCAGCGCGACCCGCGCGACCTCGGCCTGCTTGCGGGGGTCCATGACGTTCCAGCCCGTGACGGCCCGGTCCTCCGGGCCGGGCGCGTGCTCGGTGACGGCGATGCCGGCCTCCCGCACGCGCACGACCTCCTGGTCCGACCGTCCCCCGATCAGCCCGCGCAACCAGCCGTCGGTGGCCCCGACCGGATCCGACCACACCGCCGGGACCGGCCCCGACCGGGCCAGGGGGACGAGCACGAGGGCCTCGTCGACGCGGGGCACGTCGGGGTCGAGCAGCAGGTCGGCCGACGTCGCCGAGCACACACCGCCGTCGACGTAGCGCCGCCCGGCGACGGTGACGGGCTCGAACCAGCCCGGCACCGCGCACGACGCCGTCGCCGCCTCCGCCATCGACGCCGGCGGCGCCCCGGGGCGGCCGAAGGGGACGCGGGCGCCGCTGTCGTAGTCCATGGCGACGATGCGCACCTGCGGGTCCTCGGGCCACCGCTCGCTGGCCCACTTGCTGGCCCAGCGCTGGAGGCCGGTGGTGTCGCCGCGACCGGTCGGCAGCAGGGCGGCGCCGAACGCGAGCGGCGGGAACCGGCGGGGCCGCCGGGCGATCTCACCCAGCAGCCGCAGCGAGCCCGGGCCGACCCGCGGCAGCGGCGGCAGGCCCCGCCGGGCCGTCGAGCGCGGCGCGCCCGCCGGACGCGGGCGCGGCGGCGGCGGGTCGAGGAGCTGGTCGAGCATCGTCGCCGTGGGGACCCCGCTGGCCAGGGCCGCCGCGACGACGGAGCCCGCCGACGTCCCGATCACGACGTCCGCCTCGCGCGCGTCGCGGCCGGTGGCGCGCTCCCACGTCGTCAGCGCGGCGACCATCCACGCGTAGCCCAGCTGACCGCCGGTGCCGAGGACCAGACCGAAGCTCACCGCAGCATCACCGCGGCACCGTCGCCACCAGCTCCGCCAGCGACTCGGTGACGAGCTCGCCGAGCTCGTCGACGTCGGCCATGGAGTCGCGGTCGGCGTTGAAGCCGTAGAACACCCCGCCGTCGTAGGACGTCAGCCCCACCGCCAGCGACTGGCCCTTCGCCAGCGGCACCACCGGGTACATCTCGAGCATCCGGGCCCCGGCCGCGTAGAGCGCGTGCTGCGGGCCCGGCACGTTGGACACGACGAGGTTGAACAGCCGCCGCGCGACACCGTTGGCCGCGCGGGCCCCCAGCGCGTGCAGGGTCGGCGGCGCGAACCCGCCCACCCGCACCAGGGCGTTCGCCCCGATCGACTGCCCCGACTCGCGGTGCTCGCGCATCGCGTGCGCGACGTGGTGCATCCGCAGCACCGCGTTCGGCTCGCCGACGGGCAGGTCGACGAGGAACGACGCGATCTGGTTGCCGAGCAGCCCGGCGCCGGCCAGCGAGCCCGTCGTCTCCGTGTCGCCGCGCACCGACAGCGGCACCATCGCCCGCATCGTGGTGGTCGGCGACACCGTCGCCCCGCGCGAGAGCAGCCAGTTCCGCAGCGCGCCGGCCACCACGGCGAGCACGACGTCGTTGATCGTCCCGCCGTGGGCGCGGCGGACGGCGCGGTAGTCCTCGAGGTCGGTGCGGGCCATCGCGAAGCGCCGCTGGGTGGAGATCGGCACGTTGAGCGGGCTGACGGGCGCCGGCCGCACGGCGGTCCGCACCGCGGAGAACAGGCCCCCGGCCACGCCGGCGACCTTGGTGACGGTGTCGGCCGCGTCGCGCACGGCGTCGCGGGCGGCCTCGACGGCGTTGCCCGGCCGGGCGACCGCCTCGCCCACGGCGTCGTAGACCAGGCGCCACGACGACGGCTCCTGCCGGGCGACCCACTCCTCCTCGCCGAGGGCGCGCCCGTCGGCGGTGTCGTCGAGCACGACCTGGCCGATGTCGATCGACGCGACGCCGTCGACCATCGCCTGGTGGGTCTTCGTCACCAGCGCGACGCGCCCGCCGGACAGGCCGTCCACGAGGTACATCTCCCACAGCGGACGGGTGTGGTCCAGCGGCCGGGACATCAGCCGCGCGACCAGCTCGTTCAGCGCCCGGTCGCTGCCCGGGGACGGCAGCGCGGAGCGGCGGACGTGGTAGGTGACGTCGAAGTCGACGTCGTCGATCCACACCGGGCGGGCCATCCGCCCCGGCACCTCGCGGATCTTCTGGCGGTAGCGCGGGACGAGCCCGATGCGGTTGGAGATCAGGTCGACGAGGCCGTCGTAGTCGAACCCGGACCGCGGTTTGCGGAAGATCGACACGCTCCCGACGTGCATCGGAGTCGTCGGCTGGTCCATGTAGAGGAACGAGGCGTCCAGCGCCGACAGGCGGTCCGGCATGGGCGCGATCGTCGCACAGTGCCCGGACCCGGGCCGCCGGTCGGCGCCTCTGCCAGGCTGGTCGTGATGACCCCCTCACCCGACGCGGCGCGACCCGTCTCGCCGAAGGACGCCTTCGTCACGGTGTACGGCCGCAAGCCCGTCCTCGAGGCGCTGGGCGACCCCGCGCTGGTGGTGGACAAGGTCGTGCTCGCCGAGGGGGTCGACCGCGAGGCGGTGCGGACGTTCACCGCCGCGGCCCGGGCCCGCGGGCTCGAGCTGCAGCGGGCGTCGGCCCAGCGCGTCAAGGTGCTGGCGGGCAACGGCCGGCAGGACCAGGGCGTGCTCGCCGACGTCGTCGCCCCGCGGATGCGCCCGCTGGAGCACTTCCTCGACGACCTCGGGCGGGACGGGGAACAGGCCGACGCCCGCGTGCTCGTGCTCGACGGGCTGACCAACCCGTCCAACGTCGGCATGATCCTGCGCTCGGCCACCGGGGCCGGGCTCGAGGGCGTGCTCCTGCCCCGGCGCGGGGCGCCGTCGATCGACCCGCTGGTGGTCAAGGCCTCGGCCGGTGTCGCGTTCCGGGCCCCGGTCCTGCGCGCCCGCACCGCGGCCGACGGCCTCGCCGCCCTCGCCGAGGCGGGGTTCGTGCTGTTCGGGCTCGACGGGCCCGCCGAAGCCTCGTTGTTCGACGCCGAGCTGCCCGGGCGGGTCGCCCTGGTGGTGGGCGGCGAGACCGACGGGCTCACCGACGCCGTCCGCGCCGAGCTGCACGGCACGGTGACGATCCCGCTCGCGCCGGGCGTCGAGTCGCTCAACGCCGCGTGCGCGGCCACCGTCGCCTGCTTCGAGCTGGCGCGGCGCCGGGGCTGATCCGCCGGCGGATCTCGGCGGAAGGGCCACCGCGCGGGGCGGGCCGTCCCTACGCTGACGCCCGTCCCCCGCGACCGGTCCTCCCCCGGCCCCGCCCCGGGGCGCGCCGACGCGCGTCCCCCGTGCCGCCCGGAGTGCCCGCGTGACCGCCGTCCTCGATCCCTCACCCGCGACGGCCCCCGGCCGCGCCCGGCGGGTGGGCGCCGTCCCCGTCCCCCGCGTACGCCCCCTCGCCGAGGTGCTCCCGGCCCCGCGCCCGGCGGCCGTGCCGGACACCGTCGCCCCGGACCCCGCCGTCGCGCGGGCGCAGGACGAGCTCGACCGCCTCGCCGCGGCCCTCCGGCCGGTCGCGGCACGGCTGCTCGCCGTCGTCGCCGACGTCCTGGCCGGGCGGCGCCCGCCCGGTCACCTCGCCGAGCTGGCCACCCCCGGGGTGGCGACGACGCTCGCCCGCGCCGCGCCGACCGTGCGGCCCGTCCGGCCGCGGGCGGTGCCCGCACCCGGCACCACACCCGGCACCGCGACCGGCCTGCGAGGCCTGCGGGTGTGCGCCGTCGGGCCGCGGGCGGCGGAGGTCGCGGCCGTCGTCCACGGCCGCGACCGCGTGCGGGCCCTCGCCGCCCGCCTCGAGCGCGTCGACGACGGGCCGGCCGATCCCGGGCGCTGGCGCGTCACCGCGCTGTGCCCGGGATGACGTCCGGTACTCAGCCCGGCGAGCGGGGCGGGGCCCCGTGGCACTGCTTGTACTTGCGGCCCGAGCCGCAGGGGCAGGGCGCGTTGCGCGACGGGGCGTCGGACCGGCGGGCCTGCTGCGGGTTGGCGCGGGCCGCCCGGGAGTCGCCGTTGCCCGCCGCGTGCCGGGCGGCGTGGCCGTCCTCGTCGGGGCCGCTGTAGTTCAGCTGCTCCGAGCGCCGCCCGCCGAGGCCGGCGCCGCGGAACGCGTCGGGCATCGCCCCGTCGGTCTGGCCCAGCTGCGAGAGCGCGGGGCCCGCCGCCGTCGTGGGACCGGGGTCCGGCTCGGCCGCGGCCCGCGCGTGCTGGCCGCGCTGGCCGCGCCGGCCGTTGCCCGGCCGCTGCGACGCCGGGGCCGGACCGCGACCGGGACGGCCGCGACCGGACCGGCCCGTGGGCGCCGCCTGGGTGGAGGCCGCGGCGGCGGGCACCGCGCTCGTCGGTGGCGCCCGGTCGGCCGGGCCCCCCGGCTGGCTCCCCGAGGGTGCGGGGTCGGGTTCGGATGCGGGGTGGG